>JAJZEG010000156.1 GCA_021828605.1 Pseudomonadota bacterium
TGAGGCCAAACAGCGCGCCGCGGCGCAGCGCATCGATCCGGCTGCGCGCGGCTTCGGCTTCGATGCGCACCCGCCCGGCCAGCGTGCCGGTCAGCAGGCCAACCGCGAGAAACACGATCAAGGCCACCACATCGCGCGGATCGCCGACCGACAGGGTAAAGACCGGCGGCAGGAAAAAATAGTTCCAAAGCAAAAAACTGGCCAAGGCCGCGAAAATACCCAGGCGCCGCCCGTAGCGGCTGGCGACGCCGACCACGATGCCGGTAAATACAAACCCCATCGCATCGCGCGGCACCACGGCGCGGAGCAGAAAGCCGAGCGCGGTGGCGACCAGCATCACGCTCAGGCTGATCCCGTACGGCGTCAGATCGCTGCGGGGCCGCGCGCGTTTGGGCGCAGCCGGGCGGGCGGCGGGATCAGGCACGATATGCAGCGCATAGGCATGAGCGCGGCGACCGAGCGTTGCCGCGACCGATCGGTGGCGACTGAGCAGGCGGGACCAGAAGCCGCTTGGGCCGCGCGCCAGCACGATATGCGCGACATTCTGCCGGGCCGCGAGATCAAGGGCAGCTGAGGCGGCGTCCGCGTTGGTGGCAACCTCAACCGTGCCGCCGAGCTGGATCGCCAAATCAAGTGCTGCTTGGACGCCGCTGCCAGTATGGGTTTCGGCATAAAAAACCAGCAGCGGGGCGCGCAGCGCGTCGGCGAGGCGGGCGGCGTGGCGCACGACTTGTTCGGCGGCGGGGCCGATTTCGACAATGGCCATCACCCGTTCCGAGGCGGGCCAGGGCCCGGCAATGGCGCGCGCGCGCATATAATGGGCGATATCGCGATCCACATGCTGGGCCACCCGGCGCAGCGCCATTTCGCGCAACGCGGCCAAATTGCCGGGGCGGAAAAAACCATCAAGCGCGCGCCGGGCCAGATCGGGCCGGTAAATGCGGCCTTGTTCCAGGCGCAGGCGTAATTCGGCGGGCGGCAGATCGATCAGCTCGATTTCGGCGGCCAGCCCGAGCACGGTATCGGGCAGGGTTTCGGCAACCCGGATGCCGGTGATCCGGGCGACCTGATCATTTAGGCTTTCCAAATGCTGGACATTGAGCGTGGTCCACACATCGATGCCCGCTTCCAGCACATCCGCGACATCCTGCCAGCGTTTGGCGTGGCGCAGGCCCGGCGCGTTGGTGTGGGCCAGCTCATCGACCAGCAGCAAAGCCGGGCGCCTGGCGATGGCGGCTTCGAGGTCGAATTCTTCGAGAACATGCCCGCGATAGGGGATTTGCTGGCGGGGCAAAACGGGTAAATCATCGAGCTGCTCAGCGGTTTCGACGCGACCATGGGTTTCGATCAACCCGGCCAGCACATCGGTCCCCTCGGCGCGCTTCTGCCGGGCGGCGGCGAGCATTTCCCAGGTTTTGCCGACGCCGGGGGCGGCGCCGAGAAATATTTTCAGCCGCCCCTGATGCTCGCGCGCGGCGGCGGCGAGCAAGGCGTCAGGGTCAGGCCGGTGATCAGAATCGTTGCTTGCCATACACGCCGATCATGGCGCGTGCAGGCGGCTCAAGGCAAGGTTGAGTTTCAAGACATTGACATGATCGGTGCCGATCACGCCGAGCAAGCGGTGGCTGGCGTGGTGCTGAACCAGAGCGATCACCTGGGCCGCAGGCAGGTTGCGCGCTGCCGCGATGGCAGGGGCCTGACGCAGCGCATTGGCGAGCGAAATATCAGGATCGAGGCCCGAGCCGCTGGTGGTGACCGCGTCATCAGGGATCGGGCCAGGGCCGTAGGCGGCGTGATAGGCAGCAATCCGGGTTTTGACCCGCGCGATCATCCCGGCATTGGTCGGACCGGAGGATGAGCCCCCCGATTCCGAGGCATCATAAGGCGTGGCAACGGACTTGTTTTGGGCGTTGGTGCCGGTGAGGGCGGACGGGCGCGGGGTGAACCAGGTCGGGCCGGTGAAATTTTGGCCGATGAGTGCCGAGCCGATTGGGTGGCCGTGGCGGGTGATCAGGCTGCCATTCGCCTGGAACGGGAACAGGAGTTGGGCGAGGCCGGTGAAGCCAGCGGGAATGGCGACGCCGAGCAGCAAGGTGGCCAGCAGGATCAGCGAGAGAGCGGGGCGGAATTCGCGGAGCATGATGCAGGTCCGATCAGCTAAAAATATGCAAGGCGGTGAGGAGCATGTCGATGAGCTTGATGCCGATGAACGGGCTGACAATGCCGCCGAGCCCGTAGATCAGCAGGTTGCGGCGCAGCAGCGACGCGGCACCGACCGCGCGATATTTCACCCCGCGCAAGGCGAGCGGCACCAGCACGACGATGATCAGCGCGTTGAAAATCACCGCCGCCAGGATCGCACTTTTCGGTGAGGTCAAATCCATGATGTTGAGCGCTTGCAGGCCGGGATAGGTGGCGACGAAAATCGCGGGCAGGATCGCGAAATATTTGGAAATGTCGTTCGCAATCGAGAAGGTCGTCAGCGCGCCTCGGGTGATCAGGAGTTGTTTGCCGATCTCGACGATTTCGATCAGCTTGGTGGGATCGCTGTCCAGATCGACCATATTGCCCGCTTCGCGCGCGGCCTGGGTGCCGGTTTGCATCGCGACCCCGACATCGGCCTGGGCCAGAGCCGGGGCGTCGTTGGTGCCATCGCCGCACATCGCCACCAGGCGGCCATCGGACTGGGCTTTGCGAATATAATCGAGCTTATCCTGCGGCGTCGCTTCGGCGATCATGTCATCGACACCGGCTTCGGCGGCGATGGCGGCGGCGGTGACCCGGTTATCGCCGGTGACCATGATGGTGCGAATCCCCATGCGGCGCAAATCGGCGAAGCGCTCTTTGATCCCGGGTTTGACAATATCCTTGAGTTCAATCGCGCCGAGCAAGCGGCCATTCAGCGCGAGGGCTAACGGGGTGGAACCGGCGCGGGCGATGCGCGACACCGCTTCGGTGAAGGCGGCGGGAGGGGTGGTGTTGGTGAGTTTAAGCACCGACTCCACCGCCCCTTTGCGCCAGGATTTTTCGGCTGCATCGAGGCCGGACACCCGGGTATTGGCGCTGAACGGGACCAAGGTTGCGGCCTCGGGGAGGGTGGCGGTGACTTGATAACGGTCGCGCACCAAAGTGATGATCGAGCGGCCTTCGGGGGTTTCATCGCCCAATGAGGCCATCGCGGCGGCTTCGGCCAAGACCCGCTCATCGATACCGGGGACCGGATAAAGGCCAGAGGCCATGCGGTTGCCGAAGGTGATGGTGCCGGTTTTATCGAGCAGCAGCGCATCGACATCGCCCGCCGCTTCGACCGCGCGGCCCGAGGTCGCGACGATGTTAAAGCGGATCAGCCGGTCCATCCCGGCAATGCCGATGGCCGAGAGCAGGCCGCCAATGGTGGTGGGGATCAGGCAGACGAACAAGGCGGCGAGCACGGCGATGGAGAGATGGGTGTGCGAGGCGGCGGCGAAGCCGGGCAGGGTGGCGACCGCGATCACGAAAATAACGGTCAGCCCGGCGAGCAGGATATCGAGGGCGATTTCATTGGGGGTTTTCCGGCGCTCAGCGCCTTCGACCAGAGCGATCATCCGATCAAGGAAGGTGGCGCCCGGCTCGGCGGTGATGCGGATCACCAGAAAGTCGGAAACCACCTGGGTGCCGCCGGTGACGGCGGAGCGATCACCGCCCGCTTCGCGGATCACCGGCGCGGATTCGCCGGTGATCGCACTTTCATTGACGCTGGCGATGCCCTCGATGATGGTGCCGTCGGAGGGGATGATATCGTTTTGTTCGACGAGAACCAGATCATCCTTATGGAGTTCGGCGGCGGGGGTTGGTTTGAACAAAGCGCGATCGCGCGGGTCGAGCAGGAGTTTGGCCATGGTGTCCGAGCGGGCGCGGCGGAGTGAATCGGCGCGAACCCGGCCGCGCCCTTCGGCGACGGCTTCGGCGAAGGTGGCGAAGAGCACGGTGATCCAGAGCCAGGCGGCGATCACCAGTGAGAAGGCGGCGGGTCGGGCGGTCAGGAGATCATGGAGGGCGACGACGCTGACCAGGCCCGCGATGATTTCGGTGGTGAAAATCACCGGATTGCGAATCAGTTGGCGTGGGTTGAGTTTGATCAGCGAGTCGCGCGCGGCCCGGAGCAAAATAGCGCGGTCGAACAGGCCGATCACATCGGCGGATTGGGACATGGGTTTGCTCTCTATCTCAGAAAATATGGCCAGCGTTCAGCAGATAATGTTCGGCCAGCGGGCCGAGCGTGTCGGCGGGCATGAATTGCAGGCCGCCAAGGATGATGATCACCCCGATCAACAGGCCGACGAATAACGGGCCGTCAGTGGGGAAGGTGCCTGCCGATTGCGATAGTTTTGGTTTGCGGGCGAGTGATCCGGCAATGGCGAGCACCGGGATCAGCACGGCGAAACGACCGAATAACATGGCTAAGCCCAGCCCGTAATCGAGCAAGGGGGTGTTGGCGGACAGACCGGCGAAGGCGGAGCCGTTATTTTCAGTGGCCGAGGTCCAGCCATAGAGCATTTCGGTCAGGCCGTGCGGTCCGGCATTTTCCAGCGAACCGAGGCCGGATTTGGTGAGCAGCGCGAAACCGGCACCGGCCAGGATGAACAGGGTTTGCACCAGGACCGCGAGCATGGTGAGTTTGATTTCGCGGGCCTGGATTTTTTTGCCCAGATATTCCGGGGTTCGCCCGACCATTAATCCGGCAACAAACACCGCCAGCAACGCGAACAGCACCATGCCATACAGGCCGGAGCCGACGCCGCCGGGGGCGACTTCATCGAGCTGCATCAGGAATAAGGGCACCAGCCCGCCGAGCGGGGTGTAGCTGTCGGTGACCGAGTTGACCGCACCGGTCGAGGTGCCGGTGGCGGCGGTGTTGAACGTCGTCGATTGGGCGATGCCAAAGCGCATTTCCTTGCCGACCATGTTGCCCGGATGGGCGGCGATTCCAGCATGGACCAGGATGGGATTGTTAGCGGCTTCGGCGGCGTAGGTGCCGATCATCGCAAGACCGAGGATCAGCGCCATGGCCGCGAACAAAGCGATGCCTTCGCGCTTGCGCCCGATCAGATGTCCAAAGGCAATCGGCAGAGCGAAACCGATCACCAGCATGAGCCAGATTTCAAACAGATTGGTCAGGGCGCTGGGGTTTTCAAACGGATGCGCGGAATTGGCGTTGAAGAAACCACCGCCATTCGTGCCGAGTTCCTTGATCGCTTCTTGCAGCGCAATCGGGCCGCGCGCGATGGTTTGGCTGGCACCCGCGAGTGTGTGCAAATGCGCGAAGGGGGCGAAGGTCATCGGGATGCCGGCGATCAGCAGGAGGGTGGCCGCCACTAACGCGATGGGGAGCAGGAGATAGAGGGTGATGCGCACGATATCGACATAGATATTGCCGAGCGTTTCCAGACCGCCGCTGATGAAAGCGCGCATCAAGGCGGCGGCGACGGCGATCCCGGCGGCGGCGCTGATGAACATATGCACGGCGAGGCCGAACATCTGTGCGCCATTCGAGATTTGCGATTCCGGGGCGTAGGCCTGCCAGTTGGTGTTGGTGGTGAAGCTGGCGGCGGTGTTGAAGGCGAGCATCGGCGCCATGCCGGGACTATGTTGCGGGTTGAACGGCAGATAATATTGCAGGCGCAGGATCGCGTAGAGGAGGGCGAAATGGATCACGCTGAGCATCAGCAAGGCGATGGCATAGGCCATCCAGCCCATTTGCCGCTGAGGATCGATGCCGCAAAGCCGGTAGATGCCGGATTCAATGGGGGCGAGCAAGCTGGTGGTGCCGTTGAAAATCCGGGCCATATAAGCGCCGAGCGGGAAGGCGGCGCTGAGCACCAAAGCGAGTATCAGCGCGATATAGGCAAATCCGTGGAGGGTCATTTCAGAAATCCTCAGGCCGGACCAGCGCCCAGACCAGATAGACCATCAGGCCGAGCACGACGATGGCTCCCAGAGCGAGATTGATCATCGGTTAGACTTTCGCGCAGAGCGAGACATAGATGAAAAACGCCGCGAAGACTGAGGCGGCGATGAGGAGAGCGATGAGATCGGACACGGGGAGCCTCCGGAGGGTCAGGTCACAGCGCAGCCCAGGGGCTGTGCTCGGCGGGGACCATCACGGGATTGGGCTTAAATCACGAGTCCGATTTTGCGAAACCGCATAAAATTTGCGTAAAAGCGAGGCTGGATTCCCTTGGTGGGGTTCCAGCCTCGGTCGGCAGGCTCGTTAGGCTGTGTGATGATTATGGGTGAGAAATTCGAGAAATAATGCGGCGGATTCGGCGGGTTTTTCCAGGGTTGGTAAATGGCCGCAGTGGTTCAGCACGTGAAAATGCGCGTGCGGCAAATCATCGGCGAGTTGCCGACCGATGGCGAGCGGGACAATCGCGTCGTCTTTGCCCCAAAGCACCAAAGCGGGCATGTGGAGCGTATTGAGGCGTGAGGTGGCCTCAAAGCGATGGGCCAGAGCGGTGGCTTGGGCCGCGCCTGCCGGGGCGCCGATGCGACGGGCCATGGTTTTGAACTGGGCCGCTTGAGCGGTGGCGTCGGCATGGACCACCAGACCGGCGAGCATGTCGATCACCGCGTCGGGTTGGGTGGTCAGTCCGCCAGCGAGATCAGGGCCGCCTGCTTGCGGGCCTGCGGGATCGCAGCCCATGAGCCAGAGGGCGGTCACTCGTTCAGGGGCGGCGAGGGCGATTTCGAGGGCGAGATTGCTGCCATAGGAGGTGCCGACCAGCACGAATTTTTCCGGGGCGCGGCTTAAAATATCCTTGACGCTGTCAGCAAGATTTGGTTTTGGCGAGAGCATGACCTGCGCGGTGATCTGGCTGCCTGCGGTGGTGATTACGTCGTGATAGAGCTCTGCGTCACAGAGGAGGGCTGGAATGAAAACGACATCGGTCGCCATGGGTACGGTCCTTCCCGTTGGCGCGCATGCTGATCACACGCACCTTGGAGGAGAGATAAGGCGGATTGCGGAGAACGCAACCGGGGGGTCGCCGAGGCGGCGGGTTGGCCCTATAATTGTTACGATATTGAAACGAAAATGGCGCAGGGATGTGTTGCGTTAAAAAGCGGTTTTTTGCGGGGGGATATCCCAGGTAAAGGGCCGGTGAAATCGGGGATTGGGGTCGATTGGGACGGGGGGTGGGTAGCGCCGGCGGGTGGATGTGCGGGGTTTGCGCGGCTTGGGAGGTTTGGGGGATTTGGGGGTTTTGGCGCGGGGTGGGCGGCGCAGCATGTCGGGTCGGGGGATGTTGAGCAGGGTGCAGAATGCGCGCAGCGATTGGGCGAGGGCGCCGTAAGGGGTGATCAGGGGGCGCAGCGCGGGATCATCGAGCAGGGTGATCACCTCATAGCGCGCGATGGCGATATCCGGGCAGGGCAGCATGCGCAGCAGCCAACCCTGGTGGGTGGGGAGTTGGAAATCGCGGCAGGGATCGATGAAGTCAGGATGGGTCAGGTTGGGTTTGGGCGCAGCTTGCGGCCTGTTGGGTCGGGATTGGCAAGGCGGGTTTGGTTGAGCGGCGCGCCGGGTGATCGGGCCACGCAATAGGGCTGCTAGAATTTGATCGCGCAAGGCGTCGATGCGCCGCCAGATCAGCACCGCGAACGGGCCGGGGATGGGTGACGATTTGCCGCGATTAGCCAGCCCGTCACGGATCAGTATCGCGATCCGGACGAAACGCTCGGCGAGGCTGGGGATGGTGGGTGTGATTTCGGGCACGGCGCATAACAGCATGTTTGCGGGCACCTGCGAAAGAGATTATAGGGGGCCGGGTGAAAATATTTTGTCCGGCTGCGGCTACTCATATTTTGGCGAGCAATTTCAATCATCTGACTGTAATCTGGCGATTCCATTCAGGTGATTATTGCTCTATGTGACTCACATCACAGAAAAGCCGATTGATCGACCGTATTCTGGGGATGAAGTGGGGCTTGAGATGGACTTTGATGGGATGGCGACGGGCGGCAATCGTGTGGCGTTGCGCGGTCGGGTTGATCAGCATGATGATTTGGCGGCGCTGAGCGCGGTCGAGCCGGATGTTTTGTTAGCGGATCGTTGGTCGGCGCAGTTTGAGTTAGAGAGTTTGCCGTACGATTTGATCGATCAGAGCGAGACCGAAACCAGGGCGCTGATGGCGCGGTTGGATCACAGCGATGTCCCGGCTTTGCACGCGATTTTGCGCGCGATGAGTGCGCAGGCTTTCGCCCGCGCGATTGAGGTCTGCCACCAGGCTGCGGTGGCGGGCAGGGCGGCGGGTGCGCACCGGGCGCGCGCGGAATTGGCGCGCAAGAGCGACGCGCATGCCGGGCTGGAGCGCATCGCGATCCGCGCTGAACGCCATGAAGCGATTATCGGTTTGGCGGCCTTGCGCGCAGCCCATCACGCGCGCGGCGTTGATGCGGCGGTGTCGTTGAAGCTGATCGGGATCGACTTTTCGCTGCCGTTCGGGATGGTCGGCCCGATGCCGATGCAGCACGCGCAGGATCGCTAGAATATCCGTTGGATCAAACGGCCTGGCCGGTGAGCCAGATTTCGAGCGTTTTGGTTTGCGGCGTGTTGGACAAAAAGGCGGGGGTCAGCGCGATGGCGCCATCGCCATTGGTCCAGCGTTCGGGCTGGCCGGTTGCGGTTTCGATGGCGTGCCAGCCGGAGAGTAAGGCTGGGTCATCGAGGGCGATGTCGGTGGCGCCGGTCGGGTGTCCTTGGCGGATGCGGCGGATTTTTACGCCGAGTTGGCGGCGATCATCGAGCCAGGGATACGCATCATTCGGGCGCGTGGCGGTGGAGGTGAGGCGCGCTTGGGCGGCATGAGCGGGCAGGATGAAGAGCAGCCGTTCACCCTCGATCAGGCAGGGTTCGATTTGCTGATTATTCACCATGAGGCAGGGCAGCGGTGACGCGGGTTGGCGGGCCGGGATGAGGGTTAAGCCCGCGCGGAGGGCGAGACGGTTCCAGATCGGCTCGACCAGAGCGGGGGACAGGGTCAAGGGGGCGATGCCGCGTTCGCCGTAGCCAGCGGGCGGTGCGGCGGGGTGGGGTGCAAGGGTGGAGGATGCGAAGCTGCGGCGATTGCCGGTATCGAGATAGGATTCGGCGGGGAGGGATTCGGCGAGCAGCAGCGCGTGGCGGGCCAGTTCGAGATGGTAATAGGTGAAGGCGGTGATACCAAACTCGGCGATGATGCTGACGCCATTGACCAGCAGGCGGGCTGGGATCAAAGCGCCATCGATGCCGAGCGCATGATCGCCGGTGACCAGCAGATCGCGCTTCGGGATGCCGGGCGCGATGGCGTTGGCGCGCACCCGCACCGGGTAATGCAGGCTGCGATCAAGCCGGGTGCTGGCGCGGATGCGCCGATGGCCGGTCCAGATCAAGGGCACCGTGCTGCCATCGGCGGTGCGAATCAGATCGCCGGGGCGCAGGGTTTCGACCGCGACTTCGCCGCGCGGGGTGGCGATGCGGGTGCCTTTGAGGAAGCAGGTCAAGACGATGTCGATCACGCCATTGCCCGATTCCGCGCCGCCAATGAGGGTGACGCTGCTGGCGGTGGGCAGGAAATAAGACCCGCCGCCGCCGCCTGCGGCACCGGCATCGTTGCTCAGGCCGTTGCCGCCCGCGCCGCCGCCGCTATAGCCACCGCCGCCGCCGCCGGTCGAACCAAAAAAGGCTGCACCCTGACCGCCGCCGCCGAAACCGCCGCCAATCGGGCCGATCTTGCCCGCGAGATAACCGGTGAAGCTGAGCCCGCCGACCGCGCTGCTGCCATTCGGATCCGATTGGCCATTGCCGGTGAAACCACCGCCGCCGCCACTCCCGGCCAACACCCCATCGGCGCTCCCGCCGCTGCCATTGCTGCCACCGACATTACCGAGGCCGCCGCCGCCGGGGCTGGTGCCGTTGGTGGTGATGCTGGCATTGGCTCCCGCCCCCGCCGCGATGCCAGCATTGAACGCGCCGCCGCCGCCGCCCGCTGCGACCAGCAAGGTGGGCGTCGCGCTGCCATTGGCGAGGGCGACGAAACTACCCCCACCACCCCCGCCGCCAGCCCCGTTGAGGGCGCCAGCGG
>JAJZEG010000278.1 GCA_021828605.1 Pseudomonadota bacterium
GCGGGGCCATAGCTCAGTTGGTAGAGCGCCTGAATGGCATTCAGGAGGCCGTCGGTTCGATTCCGATTGGCTCCACCAAATAAATCAATAGTTTAATTTGAAAACGCCTCCCGGGCGCCATAATGTCTGGGGAATCTCCGCGCGGGGGGGTGTCCATCGGCAGAGCGATCACGCGTGATGACGCGTCCGCTCTCGCATACCCTCTGATCATGGTTGGCAAGGAGTGCGGGTTTGGCTGGACAGGGCACCATACGGATCGGCGTCGGCGGCTGGACCTATGCGCCGTGGCGCGGCACCTTCTACCCCGACCACCTGCCGCAGAAGGGCGAATTGCACTATGCGGCCAGCCAACTGACCACGATTGAGATCAACGGCACCTATTACCGCACCCAAAAGCCGGCGAGTTTCCGCACATGGTACGACGCGACGCCGGACGGGTTCGTCTTTGCCCTCAAAGCACCGCGATATGCGACTCATCGGCGCATATTGGCCGAAGCCGGTGATTCGATCAGCCGGTTTCTAAATAGCGGCGTGCTGGAGCTGAAAGAAAAGCTCGGCCCGATCAATTGGCAATTCATGCCAAACAAAGCGTTCGATCACGCCGATTTCGAAACTTTTTTGCAGCTGCTGCCAAAGACCTTGGATGGTCGGACCATCCGCCATGCGGTGGAAGTCCGGCATGAAAGTTTCCGCAACCGCGAGTTCGTGGCTTTGCTGCGCGACCATGGCGTGGCAGCGGTGATCGCGGGTGATTCCGATTTCCCCCAAATCGCCGATATCACGGCGCCCTTTATTTATGCGCGCATCATGGGCACGCGGGAGCACGAACCGCTCGGCTATTCGAGCAGAAATCTAGATTTTTGGGCAAAACGGGCGAAGCAATGGGCCGCCGGGACCATGCCGAAGGCGCTCGTCCCTCTCAGTTCAATTAAATCGGCCGCCAGCGCGCGTGATGTGTATCTCTATGTGATCAGCGGCAACAAGGTGCGCAACCCCCACGCCGCGCGCGCATTGATCGAGCGGATCTGATTTTTGTTATCAAAACAGTACAAATTGTTATGGTTCGACCGCGATGACGAACAAAGCTGGGTTCGCACCGCGAACTGGTTGGCTGAGCGACGCTCAATCTTGGATACGCAAATGTATCAACCATAATATTTTGACCATCTCATTTCGATTGTCTCTGCGGCTCCGAGCCGCCTTATAGGTTTCTAAGATTGTCGCTTTCGCCTGCGGCAAAACTGAACCGGTTGAGGGCAATCGGGGCCTAGAGCCTGATCGTTTGGAATTGACGCGCATAATACGCGGCAATGACAAGCGTGAATCAGCCTCGCAAACAAAGCTAGAGCGCGTCAGATTGGCGCGACTGCGTCAATCTGAACATATCGCGCTCTAAAAAAGGAAACTAAAATGAGGGTGAAATTGCAGCCGCTTGCCAAACAGGTGATCGTGATTACCGGAGCGTCGAGCGGTATTGGTCTTGCCACAGCGCGTGAAGCAGCGCGGCGGGGGGCAAAAGTTGTTTTGGCGTCACGCAACAAGGAGGCGCTCGCCGAAATTGAACGATCCATCCGGGCTAAGGGCTTTGAGGCGACCCACGTGGTCACTGATGTTTCAAAACGCGAGGATATTGAGGCCCTGGCCGCCGCAGCGATTAATGCGTATGGGCGTTTCGATACTTGGGTCAATAATGCCGGTCAGGGTCTATACGGCCGGCTCGATCAGGTGAGCGACGAAGATCATCGCCGACTGTTCGACATCAATTTTTGGGGCATGGTCAATGGAACCTTGGTTGCCGCCGCACATTTGAAATCGCATGGTGGCGGCGCGATCATCAATTTGGGCAGCGTGGTCGCTGATGTCGGCTTCCCGGTCCAGGGCATGTACAGCGCGTCCAAGCACGCCATTAAAGGGTTTACCGATGCGTTTCGCATGGAAGCCGCCAATGAGGGCGCACCGATTTCCGTCACGCTGATCAAACCTGCTGCGATTGACACGCCATTTCCGAAGCATGCGAAAACATATTTGAAAAACACACCGACCTTGCCGCCCCCGATTTATCTGCCGCAGGACGTGGCTGAAGCGATTCTCCATGCAGCGGTGCATGGCGGCCGAGATTTTTACATCGGCAGTGGTGGCAAGATGATGAGCTCGCTCAATAAACGCGTGCCAAAACTCGTGGACTGGTTCGGGGCCACATTCGTCGCCAAGCAATCGGTCAAGCACGAAAAGCTCAATCGCGACCCGGAGGGCGCTTTGTATGAGCCAGGCCAGGACGGCGAAACACGCGGCGATGCCGAAGGATTGGCTCGACGGAGCGCATACACCAAGGCGGTCGAGCATCCCCTGCTCGCCGGTGCCGCGATGGCCGCGCTGGCACTAACCGCAATCGGATTGATTTCACGCCATAATCGCACTTAGGGAGAAGCCCGATGAAAGCACTATGTTGGCACGGCAAGAGTGACATTCGCTGCGACACGGTTCCGGACCCCACCATCCAGAATCCAGGTGATGTGATTATCAAAGTGACCGCCTGTGCGATTTGTGGTTCCGATTTGCATATTTTTGATGGTGTCATCCCGAGCATGGAAGCGGGTGACGTGCTCGGACACGAAACAATGGGCGAAGTGATTGAGGCTGGCACCGACGTCAAGAATTTGAAAGTTGGCGACCGCGTGGTGATTCCCTTCACCATTTCCTGCGGCGACTGTTTCTTTTGCAAGCGTGGCTTTTATTCCGGCTGCGAGCGCACCAACCCTAATCATAAAGCCGCCGAGAAAATTTGGGGACATTCGCCCGCGGGCTTGTTCGGCTATTCGCATAATTTAGGCGGCTATCCAGGCGGCCAGGCCGAATATTTACGCGTCCCCTATGCCGATGTCGGCCCGATCAAGGTGCCGGATTCACTAACGGACGACCAAGTGCTGTTTCTCTCGGATATTTTTCCGACCGGCTTTATGGCCGCCGATAATTGCAATATTCAACCGGGTGATACGATCGCCGTGTGGGGTTGCGGACCGGTTGGGCAGTTTGCTATCCGGAGTGCATTCCTTCTCGGCGCCGAGCGGGTCATTGCCATCGACACCGTTGCCGAACGTCTGGCCTTAGCGCGGCAATCGGGCGCGATCACCATCGACTTCAAGGAAGACGATGTGTTCGACAAAATCAATGATCTAACCAGCGGACGCGGGGCGGATGCCTGTATCGATGCCGTCGGCTCTGAAGCGAACGCCACGGCCTCAGCGGATTCGATCATGGACCGGATCAAGGTTGCGACCTTCATGGGCACTGACCGACCGCACGTGCTGCGCCAAGCCATTACCTGCTGCCGCAATTTCGGCACGGTCTCAATCGTCGGCGTCTATGGTGGCATGTTGGATAAAATCCCCATGGGCTCGGCGATTAATCGCGGCCTGACCTTCCGGATGGCGCAAACACCGGTGCAATTTTATTTGCCAAAACTGCTGGCGCGGATTGAAGCCGGGGAGATCGACCCGTCATTTGTCATCACCCATCATGCAACGTTGGAAGAGGGCCCGGAGATGTATAAAACCTTCCGCGACAAAGCTGATGGATGCGTCAAGGTTGTGATCAAGCCGTGAGAATTTGGAGACTAAGCCATGACTAAAAATACCACGGCGAACGAAGATACCACTGCAATCGACCCCGGCGGCACGAAGTCGAGAAAAAACACCGAGGGTGCTGGGGCAAAGAAGTCGGAACCGGCGCAGAAGGTCAAATCCGGGGATCGGAATGTGATGCCCACGAAAAAGAAATGATCGCGGTGGCCAGACGATGCGCTACCCCGCACGGTGGCGCCGTGTCGGCTTCGCGGGCGCTGAAACACCCTTCGCTGGGCCTGACTTGGCTTTGCTCGGTGGCAGCGCTTTAGATTTTTTAGTGGAAACCCGCTTCTCATCGGTCTGCCCTAAGCTTTTACGGAGCGCGGCCATCAAGTCTATAACATTCGATTGGTCAGGCTGCTCGTCGCTTTCCGGCTCGATCCCTTCGCCCTTCAGCTTGGCCTCGATAACGGCGCGCAGCCGTGTCTCATAGCGATCTTCGACATCCGACGGATCGTACCGGCCCGTTTGCCGATCAATCAATTGGGTCGCCAACTCAATCATGTCACGCTCGGGCTTTGTCGAGGGCAAATCATCGAAAAGACCAGAATAATCGTTCAAATCACGTTCTTCATGGAGCGTATGGACGGCGAGACCGTTTCCCATCGGCATAATGGCAATTGGATGTTCTCTTCGCGCAATGACCACACGTGACAATGCGACTTTGCCCGCCGCCGTGATCGCGTCGCGCAGGACCACATAGACATCTGCGCCCGCCGTGCCATCTGGGGCGAGATAGTAGCTCGCATTAAAATAGATCGGATCGATCGAGTTGCCCTCGATAAATTTTTCAATTTTGATCGTCGTCGAACTCTCAATCCGGGCGCTCTCGAAATCGGCATCACTCAACATGAGATAGCTGTCCTTCTTAAACTCATAGCCTTTAACAAGGTCGTTCCGTGAAACCGCGGCGTCGGTCTCGGCGTCCTGGGTGATCATTTTGATCCGGTTGCCGGTTTTCGGGTTGATCAGATTAAAGTGTAACGATCCGCGATCATGATTGGCGCTATACAGCGCGATCGGACACGAGACCAACGCAAGACGAAGCTGCCCGCGCCAGATAGGATGTTGAGCCATCATTTCGCTCCTTCACTGCCTTGCTCATCTATTCTAAAAATATGGGGCGTGATTGCTAAAAGACCAGTTGCGTGCAGCCAGATGCGCCGCGATCTTGCTTGCTAATTGGTAATCAGTCGCCAAGCCTCATTTAGCGCGTTCATCACTAAATAAGCCGGTGGAAGCGAGACGATATGGCAGACAGCAAACTCGAGAAATATCGCGCCAAGCGGGATTTTCAGAAAACCACGGAACCCACCGGCGACACCGCCCCTACCGACAGTGAATGGCGCCGTTTCGTTATCCAGAAGCACGCCGCGCGGCGCCTGCATTATGACCTCCGGCTTGAAGTCAATGGCGTGTTCAAATCCTGGGCGGTAACGCGCGGCCCATCGCCGAACCCGCAAGACAAGCGGCTTGCGGTGGAGGTTGAAGATCATCCACTCGATTACGGCGATTTCGAAGGCACCATTCCGCACGGCGAATATGGTGGCGGCACCGTTCAACTTTGGGATCGGGGCCGCTGGGCGCCCGATCAGATGACGCCGGAACATGGCTTGGCAACCGGCGAACTGAAATTCGTGCTCGTAGGCGAGCGGCTGCGCGGCAGCTGGGTCTTGGTGCGCATGAAGCACGATAAAACCGGCGGAAAACGCATAAATTGGCTGTTGATCAAACATCATGATGAATTTGCGCTTGATCATCGGGCCGCCGAAGCGATAATGGCCGAAGACCGCTCCGTTGCCTCCGGTCGGACGATGGACGCCGTTGCCGCAGGCACCGGTCGCGCACCTGAACCTTTCATGCGGACCAACAGTCGGACTATCAAAGCCGACGCCACATGGAATACTAACAAAGACGTTGTGCCAGCGAAGGCGAAATCTAAAACAACCAAAACCAAGCGAGCACCTGCAACGGCGAAACGACCCACGGCGATTCCGCAGTTCATCCCGCCACAGCTCTGCAAGGCCGTCGACCGACCGCCTTCGGGCGACGGCTGGGGTCATGAGATCAAATTGGACGGCTACCGTCAGCAACTGCGCGTGCAAAATGGCATAGCCACACTCAAATCCCGAAAAGGGCTGGACTGGTCAAGAAAGTTCCACGGCCTCATCGAGGAGGCTGCCAATTTACCTGACAGCGTCATTGACGGTGAGGTGGTGGCACTCGACGCGCATGGCGCGCCAGATTTCGCTGCATTGCAAGCGGCCCTTTCCGAAAACAACACCGATGACGTGATTTTTTTCGCGTTTGACCTCTTGTTTGACGACACCAAAGATTTAAGGGCTGAGCCACTTTCAGCACGCAAAGCTAAGTTGCAGAGCATTTTGGCAAATGCAGGATCATTGAAAACTCGCTATATCGAACATCTAGCCACTGGCGGCGACGCGATCCTGAAATCCGCATGCAAAATGGCGCTGGAAGGTATCGTGTCAAAACGACTGGACGCCCCCTACCAGTCGGGCCGCAGTGATCGTTGGCTGAAGTCGAAGTGCCGCGCCGGGCATGAGGTGGTGATCGGCGGTTGGGTGACTAACAATGGAAAATTTCGCTCGCTGTTGGCCGGTGTGTATAGGGGCAACCACCTCATTTATGTCGGTCGTGTCGGCACCGGGTACAGCCAGACCGTGGTTGAGCGGATTTTGCCCCGGCTGAAGAAAATGGCCAGTCAAAAGTCGCCCTTCGCCGGGCTGGGCGCACCGAAAACGGGGACAGATATCAACTGGTTGAAACCGGAACTCGTCGCCGAGATTGAATTCGCGGGCTGGACCGGCGATGGCAATATCCGCCAGGCATCCTTCAAAGGCTTCCGCGATGATAAGCCGGCGCGTGAGGTCGCGACTGAACGCCCCGTGCCGGTCGACTCGGTCCCCTTGGCGCGTGCTGATGCAAAAATTATCCGCAGAAAAAAAGCAGTGTCCGAACCAGCCGCGGCGAAAAGTCCGGTCATTATGGGTGTGCGTTTATCGCATCCTGAAAAGCCGTTCTGGCCCGATGCCCATGACGGGGCACCCATAACAAAGCGGGATTTAGCAGAGTATTTCGAAGCCGTTGGGCATTGGCTGTTGCCCCATATCAAGGGCCGCCCCTGTTCGATCATCCGCGCGCCGGGCGGATTTGCCGAAACACAATTTTTCCAGCGGCACGCTTTGCCAAACACGTCGTCCCTCCTTAACCTCGTAACCGTATTCGGGGAACGCAAACCGTATCTGGAAGTTGATCGTATCGAAGGTTTACCCGCGTTAGCGCAGATGGCGGCATTAGAACTGCATCCGTGGAATTGCCGACCGAATCAGCCAGACCGTCCGGGCCGGCTAGTCTTTGATCTTGACCCCGGTCCGAACGTGCCATTTGCAAAAGTCGTTGGTGCTGCAAAAGAAATACGCGCTGTTTTGGCCGAGCTTGACCTAATCAGTTTCTGCAAAACGACGGGTGGCAAGGGACTCCATGTGGTAACACCGTTAGCTGAAATTAACAACAGCGCATTGACATGGCCGCAAGCCAAAGGCTTTGCGCAGGCGGTGTGCCGCTTTATGGCTCAGGAAAATCCGCAGGCCTATTTGGTGAACATGTCCAAAAAGCTACGAGACGGAAAAATTTTTCTGGACTACCTACGCAACGACCGAATGGCGACTGCGGTTGCCCCGCTATCGCCTCGGGCGCGCCCAGGCGCCACAGTTTCGATGCCCCTGACTTGGCACGACGTGACACCAAAACTTGACCCACAGCACTACACAATACGCACGGTGCCGGCTCTATTGAAAAAAACCAAGGCATGGTCAGACTATTTCGACAGCGAGCGGCCACTTGAAGATGCCATCAAAAAACTTGGAAAAGCCGGATCGGGGAGCAAACGCTGATACGAACTACCAGAATTCAGATCAATGCTCACGATGGGCCGCCGAACTTTATTTATTTGCCTGCTCCTTTTGCGGCGGGCGATCATTGGGCTTATAATATAAATCAGCGCAATCGTCCCGCAATATGCCGCCCGTCAGGGTCAAATCTTCCTTGACGGCATCACGCACAAAATCCATGATGTCCAAATTGCGGTTCTCGAAATACATCTCATGCACCTGATCGCGCTCCGCACCATACACAATGCGCGAAACGCCTGCCCAGATTGCCGCCATTGTACACATGCCGCAGGGTTGCAACGTCGAATACAGGGTTGCACCCTCAAATCTCGAACGTTTCAGCTTGATACTGGCATTTCTGATCGCCACGATTTCAGCATGCGCGGTAGGATCGTTCGTGGCTTCAACTTCATTTTCGCCCTGGCCGATAATATCGCCCTGTAAAACAAGAATGCAGCCAATCGGCGCGCCGCTGCCGGAACGCTGCGCATCCCGTGCCAAGCCGATTGCGCGTGTGATGAATTCGATATCTTCCACCTGAGATCCCATAATAATCAAATATTGACGCCCATAGCTGCCCGCAAGGGGCACCAATTCACAACCAATCGCGCAAGCGATACCAGCTCGTCGCCAAAACCAAACTCGGCATGCGCAGAAATCGTCCTCCAGGAAACCGGGCATGCGGAATTTTGGCGAAAATATCGAACCGCTCAGCCTGCCCTGCCACCGCCTCAGCGAGGAGCTTTCCCGCCAAACCCGTCAACGCGACACCATGACCCGAAAACCCTTGCGCAAATAGCACATTACGCCCCAACCGACCGAAATGCGGCAAGCGATTGCGGCTAATGGCAACATTGCCACCCCACACAAATTCCGCGCGCGCATCCTGCAATTGCGGAAACGCGCGCTGCGCCCGCGACAGCATCGACGCCGCCAAATTCCGTGGCGGCACTGTCGAGTATGAAACCCGCCCGCCAAACAACATCCGATGATCGGTGCTGCGCCGAAAATAATCGAGCACAAAATTCAAATCCGCCACTGCCTCGTTGCCGGGGATCAAATCAGCAACATCGTCGCGCGGTTCGGTCGCGATGATATACGTCCCAACCGGCATGATATAACCCGCAATTGGACGCGCCAACGCCCCCAAATACGCATTGCCGCACAGCAGCACATAATCAGCACTCACCCGACCCTGTGGCGTGGTCAGGATCACTCCCGGCGCCGTATCAATTTTCGTTACTCTGGTGTTGGTATAAATAACTGCGCCCGCTGCCATCGCTGCATGAGCGAGGCCGAGCGTATAATTCAGCGGATGGATATGCCCGGCAATCGGATCAAACAGCCCGGCCCGATAGCGCGGACTGCGAAGCCGCGCCTGCAAGTCTGCTCCAGTCAGCATTTCAAAGCCCGACGCGCCAAGCGCGTGCAACTCCTCCGCCCATTCCTGCAACGCTTGCACCTGACGCGGTTTGACCGCCACATGCAAATAGCCACGCTGGGGATCGCAGGGGATCGCAAATCGCTCGATCTGCCGGTGCAACAACTCAACCGCTTCGAGCGACATGCCCCATAATGCCTGCGCTGAAACCGGCCCCATCAGCCGCCTGATCGTGCTCTGCTCGGCGGCATAGCCAGGCAATGCCTGACCACCGTTGCGACCCGATGCACCAAAGCCGATTTGCTCTGCTTCGAGCACACAAACCCGATATCCGCGCTCCGCCAAATGCAAGGCTGCGGAGCAACCGGTCATTCCCGCGCCAATTATTGCAACATCGCACCGCTGATCCCCCTCCAGCGGTGCCGTGATTGCAGGCAGCCTTGCGGTCGCCTCATAATAATTGGCGAGCGCCATCGGGATTAAACGTTCAACAGCAAATGTTCGCGCTCCCAGGAGCTGATCACCCGCAAATATGTTTCATATTCCAACCGCTTTACCGCGACAAACACCTGCACTAACTTTTCGCCCAGAATGTCATTGAGCGGTCGTGACTGTTCCATAATCTCGAGCGCGTGCGATAATTCACGCGGTAGGCTGTAGGGTTGCGAATAAGCGGATCCTTTGAATGGGGGTGTGGCATTGAGCCCTTCAACCATACCCAAATAGCCGCAAGCGAGCGAGGCGGCGAACGCCAAATAGGGATTGGCATCAGCACCGGGTACCCGATTTTCCACGCGCATGGCTGAGGGTTCACCAAATGGCACCCGCAACCCGCAGGTGCGATTATCATGACCCCATTGCAAATTGATCGGCGCGTTGGAAAACCGTGTTAGTCGGCGATAGGAATTCACATTCGGCGCAAAAATTGGCATAATCGCCGGGATATATTTCTGCAAGCCACCGATGAACGACAAAAATAAGGGGCTCGGCTGTCCCTCACCGTCCGCGAATAAATTCACCCCGGTTTTGGCATCGACCACGCTTTGATGCACATGCATCGCACTGCCCGGCTCCTGGCCCATCGGCTTGGCCATGAAGGTTGCGTAAATCTCATGGCGCAACGCCACCTCGCGCACGGTCCGCTTGAACAAAAATACCTGATCGGCTCGGCTCAGCGGAT
>JAJZEG010000083.1 GCA_021828605.1 Pseudomonadota bacterium
CATTCTGATCAAGGACGCCGACGTGCTGGAACGCGCCCAGCGGATCGATCTGGTCCTATTCGATAAAACCGGCACCCTCACCCAAGGACAGCCGCAAATCGTCGCCATCGAACCCGCCCCCGGCATCGACGAGGCAACCCTGTTACGCGACGCCGCCAGCCTCCAGCGCGCCAGCACTCATCCGCTCGCCCGCGCCGTTTTGGATTATATCGGCGCCCAAGCCGACCAACTCCCCATGGCGGAGGCGCTCGAAGCCCTGCCGGGGCGCGGCATGACCGGGATCGTCGAGGGAAAATCCCTGGCTCTGGGCAGCACCCGCCTCTGCACCGAACTTAACGCCGAACCCGGCGCGCTTGCCGCCCGGGCCGAGGCGCTGGAACAAGAAGGCCGCACCCTCGCCTGGCTGATCGAGCGCGGCGCCACCCCCTCGTCCAACCGCGTGCTCGGGCTGATCGGCTTTGGCGACGCGCTGAAACCCACCGCCATCGCTGCCGTGGCGGCCTTGCGCGCGCGCGGCCTCGCGGTCACGCTGCTGACCGGCGATAATAGCGGCAGCGCCACGGTCGCTGGCCGAGCGCTCGGCATTGATCAGGTGCTGGCCAATCAGCTCCCCGCGCAAAAAGCCGAAGCCGTCCAACAAAGCCGCGCTGCGGGCCACGTCGTCGCGATGGTCGGCGATGGCATTAACGACGCCCCCGCTCTGGCCGAAGCCGATCTGGGCATCGCCATGGCCAGCGGCACCGATATCGCGATGCAAAGCGCCGGGATTACCCTGATGCGCGACGACCCAGCCTTGGTCGATGCCGCCCTCGACATCGCCCGCCGCACCATGGGCAAAATCCGCCAGGGTCTGTTTTGGGCATTCCTGTTCAACATTATTGGCATTCCACTGGCCGCGTTTGGCCTGCTAAGCCCGGTGATCGCTGGCGCCGCCATGGCGTTTTCCAGCGTCACCGTGGTCAGTAACGCGCTGTTGCTCCGCCGCTGGCGTCCAAACCCAAATTCCTGAAAGGATCCCGTAATGCTGGAACTCACCGTCGAAGGCATGACCTGCGAGCATTGCGTCCGCGCCGTGCACGGCGCGATTGCGGAAATTGCCCCCACCGCCGCCATCACCGTTAATCGCGCGCAAAATCACGTCTCCATCGACAGCGCAACACCGCTTGACCGCCCCGCGATTATCGCCGCCATCGAAGCCGAGGGGTATAGCGTGCGCTAGCGCAGCGTCTGGCGCACCATGTGTATCAAAAATTATTAAATTCGGAGCCAAATATCGCATCGTGATCCACTGACCTCCTGGTTATTTCCAGTGGATGAGATATTTTAGCCGCTTGAATGATACATATTGATTTCAGCCTTCTTGCGTGTCACAGTCAGTTCAACGGGCATCCGAACGCAAAATGATGCGGGAGAGCCAGCGGTGAGGAAGGATGACACGCGATGAAAATGACCACTGAAGAAGCCTTCGTGAAGGTGCTGCAAATGCATGGCATCGATCAGGCATTCGGCATTATCGGCTCGGCCTTTATGCCGATCTCGGATTTGTTTCCCCAAGCCGGGATTACGTTTTGGGACGTCGCGCATGAAACCAATGGCGGCATGATCTGCGACGGCTATACCCGCTCGACCGGCAAAATGGGCATGGTAATCGCCCAAAACGGTCCGGGCGTGACCGGTTTCGTGACCGCGATCAAAACCGCCTATTGGAACCACACGCCGATGTTGCTGGTAACCCCGCAGGCGGCAAACCGCACCATTGGCCAAGGCGGCTTCCAGGAAGTCGAGCAGATGGCGCTGTTTCGCGATATGGTCTGTTATCAGGAAGAAGTCAGGGATGCCGCACGCGTGCCCGAAGTGCTGAACCGGGTGATCATGAAAGCGCGGCGTCTGTCCGCACCGGCACAAATCAACATCCCGCGTGATTACTGGACCCAGGTGATCGACGTGCCGTTGCCGGCCATTATCGAGTTTGAGCGCCCCGGCGGCGGCGCCAAAGCCATCGCCGATGCGGCGGCCTTGTTATCGGCAGCCAAGTTTCCGGTTATTCTCTCCGGTGCTGGCGTGGTGCTCGCCAACGCGATTCCGGCTTGCGCCGCGCTCGCCGAACGGCTGGATGCGCCGGTTTGTAATAACTACCAACATAATGATAGTTTCCATGGCAGCCACCGCCTTGCGGTCGGACCGCTCGGTTATAACGGCTCCAAAGCCGCGATGGAACTGATCGCCAAAGCCGATGTGGTGTTGGCCCTCGGCACCCGGCTCAACCCGTTCTCCACCCTGCCGGGTTACGGCATCGATTACTGGCCGAAGACCGCAAAAGTCATTCAGGTCGACATTAATGCCGATCGGATTGGCCTGACCAAACCGGTCGCAATCGGCATTTGCGGTGATGCCAAATTGGTGGCCGAAGCGATTTTGGCGCAATTATCGCCCAGCGCCGGTGATCATCAACGCGATGACCGACAATCGCTGATTCACCAGACCAAATCAGCCTGGTTGCAAACCTTGTCGAGCCTGGATCATGAGGATGATGATCAAGGTACCAGCTGGAACAGTGACGCGCGCGCGCGCGATCCGAACCGGATGTCACCGCGCCAGGCCTGGCGCGCCATTCAGAGCGGCTTGCCGCGTGATGCGATCATATCGAGCGATATTGGCAATAACTGCGCCATCGGCAACGCCTATCCCACTTTCGAACAAGGCCGGAAATATCTGGCCCCTGGCCTGTTCGGTCCGTGCGGCTATGGTTTTCCCTCGATCATCGGTGCAAAAATCGGCAATCCCACCATCCCCTGTGTCGGTTTCGCGGGCGATGGCGCGTTTGGTATTTCGATGAATGAAATGAGTTCGATTGGCCGCAGCGAATGGCCCGCGATCACCATGATCATTTTCCGCAATTACCAATGGGGTGCTGAGAAGCGCAACACCACTCTATGGTATGATAATAATTTCATCGGCACCGAGCTCGACCCTGAACTGAGCTACGCCAAAGTCGCTGAGGGATGCGGCCTGAAAGGCGTCACCGTTAGCACCCAACGCGAATTGACCGAGGCGTTGCGCACCGCCTGCGACGCGCAGGCGCAGGGGGTCACCACCTTCATCGAGGTCATTCTGAACCAGGAGCTGGGCGAGCCGTTCCGCCGCGACGCGATGAAAAAACCGGTGAAAGTTGCCGGCATCAACCGCGATGACATGCGCCCGCAACTCGGGAGTTAACCAACAGCCCAAACTTAACTGCACCAGCCTCGCCTCACCACTATGACACCCCAATCTGGTGCAGGGGCTGGTGCAGGGGCTGGTGCCCCAAAAAACTTATGCTGGACGCATGATCGCTTTCCTGCCAAATCTTGCCCGAGGCTGATCCTGCATCAGCCGGGAGATTTGCAGCATGGATGTGAATGCTCATCGCAACCCGACTGGAGAGATTAACCGGATCGAACGCCAAGCGGCGACCGGGCCGAACGCCCTCATCGATACCGCCTCAAGCGTTGACGGCGCACCGCCCCGCAGCGCCTGGCGCCATGTATCGCGCCTGACCACGATGTTGGTGATGCTGGCAACGCTGGCCCTCTGGCAAATCGTCAGCGATTTGCATATTTTTCCGCCCATCGCTTTGCCGTCGCCGATCATGGTTTGGGCCGCCTTTACCCGCTTGTCGCTCGCCGGATATGGCGGACACTCCTTGCTCGGCGATATCTGGATCAGTTCCGCGCGAATCGGTATCGGCTTCGCTGGCGCGGTGGTGATTGGCGTGCCCGTCGGCTTGTTGATGGCCCGGATTAATCTGATTTTTCGAGTGATTGATCCGTTCCTGCAATTTGTTCGTCCCGTGCCGCCATTGGCCTATATTCCGCTGCTGGTGGTCTGGTTCGGTATTGGCGAATTGCCGAAAATTCTGCTGATTCTGATCGGCACGATACCGGTGATCATTATCGGCACCATGTCCGGCGTCAAAGCCACGCCATCGCTGCGCATTTCTGTCGCCAAAACACTGGGGGCCAGCGAGAGCCAAATTTTTCGCCATGTGATCCTGCCCTCGGCCCTGCCCGAAATATTCACCGCGATGCGCGTGGGCATTGGCGTCGCCTGGACCTGTCTGGTCGCAGCCGAATTGATCGCCGCCAGCGAAGGGCTCGGCTGGCTGGTGCAATATGCCGGGCAGGCACTGCAAGTCGCCATCGTTATTGTTGGAATCATCATCATCGGCATTCTCGGTTATGCGATGGAACTGATGATCCGCCTGCTCGAACGCTGGGCGGTGCCATGGCATGGCCGTGGCTGACCTGAATTTTCGCCGATATTTTCGTCTCGAAACTGGAAAGGACTCGCTATGTCGATAATGACCCATAAATCAGTGATGACGGTCGGCAGCATGATCGGCGCCACCATGATCGCGCTCAGCGGTATCGGCTGGGCGGGGCAGCCCAACGTGACCATCGGTTATGAAAATAACGGCGCCGACCCCTATATGGTGACCCAGGAACGCGGCGCGTTCCAAAAAGCAATCCCCGGCCATGTTCATCTGAAGTTTTTTGCCTCCGGCCCCGCAGCCATGAGCGCGCTCGCCTCCAACAGCCTGCAATTCATGTGCGGGCTTGGCGTGCCGCCTTTTGTCGAGGCGATTTCGCACGGGCTGCCGCTCACCATTATTTACAACCAGGAGCGCTACTCAACAGGGGCGGGCATTGTGGTGCGTCCGGGTGCGGGCATTAAAACCATCGCCGACCTTAAGGGCAAAAAAATCGCCATTGTCGTTGGCTCGCAATCCTCCTTCGAATTAGCGACGTTCCTCGCCGCCGCCCATGTGCCTCATGCCAGCGTGCGCCAGGTCAACATGTCACCGCCCGACATGCTGATCGCGTGGCGCACCAAGGATATCAATGCGGCAATCGTTTGGGATCCGGTGCTGAATTCGCTGCAAGCGCTGGGCGCACGGGTCCTGAAAACCGATGCCGACCTGCCCGCAACGGCAACCTCCTATAATATTTGTGTGGCTGATACTCAGTGGGTCAATAAACATCCAAAAATCGCGACCGATTTTGTCAAAGCGATGAATGAAGGAGTCGCCTATACCAATGCCCACCCCAACAAAGCGTTAGTTTTGATGGCGAAGGCCTCAGGCGTCACCCTGCCAATCGCGAAAACCGAACTTTCTGGCTATAAAATATTTAATAGCAAAGCCCAACTCACCCCAAATGTTCTTGGCACCAAGGCGGCATCAACCCCATCCGCTACCGAACAAACCGTGATCAATACCGCAAAAGTCCTGCTGAAATCAGGACAAATTGACAATATGCCGCGCAATCCCGCCGCCGCCGTTGATCCAAAATTCGCCGCAGCCGCCGTGAAATAGACCGAATGCCGATTATCATCGACCATGTCAGCAAGGATTTCGATGCATTCCGCGCCCTCGATGATGTTTCGCTGACCATCGATGACGGCAGTTTCGTGACCATCCTGGGCTCATCAGGGTGCGGCAAATCGACCTTGCTCAACCTGATCGCCGGCCTCGCATTTCCCACGCAAGGTCGGCTCACCCTCGATGGTGTCACCGTGACCAAACCGGGCCCCGACCGGGTGGTGGTGTTTCAGCAACCCGGTCTCTACCCGTGGCTGTCGCTGCGCGATAGCATTGCCTTTGGCCTGCGCATGCAATCACGCGCACGATCAATCGATTGGCGTCGCGTTGATGAACTTATCGAGATTATCGGCCTGCGCGGCTTTGAGCAGCACCGGCCCTACGAATTATCCGGCGGCATGCAACAGCGCGTGGCCATCGCGCGCGCGCTGGTGATGGCGCCGCGCGTCTTGCTGATGGACGAGCCGTTTGGCGCACTCGATGCCCAAACCCGCCACACCATGCAGCAATTTCTGCTCGATTTGTGGGACCGGATCAAAGCAACCATCGTCTTTATCACCCACGATATCGACGAAGCGATTCTCCTCGCCGATCGTTTGGTGGTGATGAGCGCCCGCCCGGGGCGGATTGCCTTGGAGACCACCGTGCCCCTCGCGCGCCCGCGCCATTGGGACATGTCGCTTGAGCCCGCTTTCCTCGATCTCAAGCGCCAGGCCATGGAGATTCTTAGCGCGCGATGACACCATGATCAACGAAACTCCGCGCCAGCGCCAATAACGCTTGATCGCGCCCGGGCGCTGCGACCAAGGATAACCCAACCGGACAACCCTCGCTCATCCCCGCTGGAATGCTGATTTCCGGCAGCCCGGCCAGTCCGGCAATCGCGGTAACATTCATGGTCCTGCGTCTAACATGATCCAACGTCGTCCGAGCCGCATCACGGCGCGGCGCGATGCACGGGCTCGACGGGAAAGCCAGCACCGCGCCATCGGCGAGCAGCGCCAGGACCTGCGCGCGAAACGCCTCGCGATTAAGCCGCGCGTCGCGCACCTCCGCCACGCTCACCCGCGATGCGCCCTGCAAGCGGGTTGCGGTGATCTCCGCCATGTCTGGCTGATGCGCCTCCAGCCACGGGCCGAGCGACTGCCACGCCTCGCGGCCATGGATCAATGCTTGGGTGGTTTGCAAATCATCAAGTCCGCGCGACCAAAGAACCAAATCGCGCATTGGATAACCGGCGGCAGCAATCCGGTCGCATACCGCGCCAATCACCGAAGCAACCGCCGGATCGGCATTATCGAACGCATCGCGCACGAGAATAATTTCGCCCCGCAGCGTCGGGCTGGTCGGCAGCAACGCCGCGCCGATCCTCTGCATCGTTGCGGCATCACGCGCAAACCACCCGGCCACATCAAGGCTCGGCACATAACGCGCCGCCCCGGCCAGGCTCAGCAAGCCGTAGCTTGGCCGCAGCCCGTACAAGCCGCAATAGCTCGCCGGAATTCGGACCGACCCGCCGGTGTCAGACCCGATCCCAATCGCCGCGCGCCCTGACGCGACCGCACTGGCGGAACCGGACGATGAACCGCCCGGCAATCGGTCAAGCGCCGCCGGATTGCGCGGGGTGCCATACCACTGATTTTGGCCTTCCAACCCAAAGGTAAACTCAACGGTTACGGTTTTACCAATAATGCGCGCACCGGCCTCGCGCAGCCTGCTCACAATCGGCGCATCACACAGCGCGGGCGGGTGCAACCGCGCCCAGGTCGCATTGCCAAAACTGGTGATGGTGCCGCCAACATCGAACACGTCCTTGATCACCGCATCCAAACCCGCTAACGGACCGTTCGGCTCGCCCGGCAAATCAAGGCTTGCCATCATTCCATCATTGGCGTCGTACAGATTCATCAGCCTTGTCCCGTCATGAGGTCGAGTTTATCCAAACTGGATTGATCACCGGTCAGCCAGAATCAGATCAGACGCCTTTTCCGCAATCATGATGGTGGGCGCATTGGTATTGCCTGAAACCAAGGTCGGCATCACCGAGGCGTCCACCACCCGCAATCCAGCAATCCCATGAACCCGCAAGCGGGGATCGGTCACCGCCCGATCATCAATGCCCATTTTGCAGGTGCCCACCGGATGGTAAATCGTGGTCGCCGTGCGGCGCGCCGCCTCTAACAACGAGTCGTCACTCTCACAGGCCGCACCGGGAACCAATTCGCTTTTGACAAACCTCGAGAGCGGTTCTGTGTTCGCGAGGCGCCGACCCAGGCGCATCCCGGCCACCAGCGTTGCGCAATCGGTGTGGGTCGCCAAATAATTTGGGTGGATTGCCGGATTGACGAAAGGGTCCGGGTTGATGGTTGCCAAATACCCCCGACTTTCCGGGCGAAGTTGACAAACCGAGGCGGTAAACGCCGAGTAACGATGCAAGCCCTCGCCCGGCGAATCCGATGAGAGGGGTTGGATATGAAACTGGATATCCGGCAAATCGAGCCCTGGCGCAGAGCGGGCGAAAATACAAACCTGGCTCGCCCCCATGCTCATCGGGCCGCGCCGAAACAGGAGGTATTCGAGGCCAATTTTTGCTTTCAAGAGCGGGTTATTGACCTCATCATTCAAGGTCGGTCGGGTCGAGGCATAAACCAGCCGCGCCTGCAAATGATCCTGCAAATTTTCGCCCACACCCGGCAGATCATGACAAACCGCAATCCCCGCTGCGCTCAACCGCGCACCGGGGCCGATGCCCGACAGCATCAATAAATGCGGCGAGTGAATCGCGCCCGCCGCCAGCAAAATCTCGGATCGCGCGCGGGCAACGCGCCGCCCGTTCGCACCCCGATAAACCAGGCCCGTCGCGCGCCGATCGGTCACCACCAAGCGCTCCGCTTGCGCCCCGGTTTTGATCACCAAATTACGCCGTTGCCGCGCTGGATTCAAATAGGCCACAGCCGCACTGCATCGGCGCCCATTTTTGGCTGTTAGTTGAAAATAACCGGCCCCCTCTTGTTGCGCCCCGTTGAAATCCGCATTGCGCGGAATGCCGATTGCCGCCGCCGCATCGATAAACGCGTCCGATACATCCCGGCTCACCCGCATATCCGATACATAAAGCGGCCCGCCATCTCCGTGAAAGGCGTCGGCGCCGCGCTCATTATGCTCGGCCCGCCGGAAATAGGGCAGCACATCGTCATAGCTCCAGCCCACACATCCGCTTTGCCGCCATTGGTCATAATCGGCAGATTGCCCGCGAATATAAAGCAGCCCGTTGATCGAGCTTGATCCCCCCAGCACCCGCCCGCGCGGCCACGCCAGGCTGCGCCCGGCCAGACCCGGATCAGGCTCGGTTTTCAGACACCAATCGGTGCGTGGGTTATGCATGGTTTTGAAATAGCCCACCGGGATATGGATCCAGGGATAACGGTCACGCGGCCCCGCTTCGAGCAGCAAAACTCGAATCGCCGGGTCCGCCGACAGGCGGTTTGCTAACACGCAGCCAGCAGAGCCTGCACCGACGATGATATAGTCAAATTCACCATCATCGCCGATGTCCGACAGCTCAGCCTTCATCGATACTCAACCGCCTCCAGCGGCGTGGGCGCTTTGAAGCGCATCGCCATCACCGAGGCAAAACTGATCAGCCCAACCACAATCATGTAAATCACCACATACCAGGGCGCGCCATGATCATAGGCCAGCAAGGCCGAGGCGATCAGCGGCGTTAAACCGCTCGCGTAAATACCGCTCACCTGATAGGCGAACGACACCCCGGTATAGCGGATTTTGGCGTCAAACTGGCTGGCAAACAACGAGGATTCGGTGCCGTACACCAGCGGGTAGAACAGCGAGAACGGCACGATAATCGCCACTAACACCACCCAGTGATTGGTCTGGCCGTAGGCCTGCATCAAGGCGAATGACGCAACCGAACTCACCGCAATCAGCAAAGCCCCGGTGGCAAATACCCGCCGCATGCCATACCGATCTGCAAGGCGTCCCGCGATTAAAATGAAGGGTAGCATGAACGCCGAGGACAGCACCACAGCCAGCAAGGCAAAGCCGCGGGTCAAATGCAGACTATTCACCACATAGGCGATGATGAACACACCAAACACGTTAAAGCAGGCCCCTTCGACATAGCGCGCGCCAAGGGTCAGCAAGACCGAACGCGGCGCGGTGCGGATCATTTCCACCACCGGCACCGCAACGATTTTGTCGGTGGCTTGCACCCGCAGGAAATCCGGCGTTTCCATGATCCGCAGACGCACAAAAATGCCAATAATCACCAGCACCGCGCTGAGCATGAACGCCACACGCCAGCCCCACAGCATGAACGCGCTATTGGGCAAATAATTGAGCAAGCCAACCACACCGGCACTCGACATCAGCCCAAGCGGCACACCCAGCTGCGGCCAACTGCCGAAAAAGCTTCTTTGCGCCGGTGGCGCGTGCTCGATGGCCATCAACACCGCCCCGCCCCACTCACCGCCAATGCCGATGCCCTGCAAAATCCGCAGGAACAACAGCAATAACGGTGCGGCAATACCAATCGACGCTGCGCCGGGCAGCAAGCCGATCAAAAACGTCGCGCCGCCCATGATCATCAGCGTCAAGACCAAAATTGTTTTGCGGCCGATCCGATCACCGAAATGGCCGAAAATAATCCCGCCGATCGGCCGCAAAATGAAC
>JAJZEG010000319.1 GCA_021828605.1 Pseudomonadota bacterium
ATCCGAACCTCGCCTGATCATGGCACGGCGTTTGATATTGCCGGGACCGGGCAGGCGCGGGCGGGGAGTTTGCTGGCGGCATTGGAGATGGCGGCGATGATGGCGGGGTCACGATGAACAAGTTGGTGGCGCCGGTGCGGCTTGGGGTGAATTTGGATCATGTGGCGACGTTGCGGAATGCGCGCGGCACGGATTATCCCGATCCGATTCGCGCGGCGTGGCAGGCGATTGAGGCGGGGGCGGATGGGATTACCCTGCATTTGCGCGAGGATCGGCGGCATATACGCGATGCGGATATTGAGCGGGCGCGCGATTTGGCGATTCCGCTGAATATGGAGATGGCGGCGACGGCTGAGATGGTGGCGCTGGCCTGCCGGTTGCGCCCGCATGCGTGCTGTTTGGTGCCCGAGCGGCGTGCGGAGGTGACGACTGAGGGTGGGCTCGATGTGGTCGGGCAGCGCGCGGCGCTGATCCAAGTGGTGGCGGCGCTGCGCGATGCGGGGATTATTGTGTCGTTATTTGTGGATCCTGATTTGGATCAGCTCGATGCGGCGGCGGGTTTGGACGTGCCGGTGGTGGAGTTGCATACTGGCACCTATGCGCTGGCGGGTGCGGATCATGCCGAGGCGTTGGCGCGGCTGGTGGCGGGGGCGCGGCATGCGGCGGGGTTGGGGTTGGAGGTGCATGCCCGGCACGGGATGACATACGACAATGTCGGGCCGATTGTGGCGATGCCGGAGCTGTGCGAGTTGAATATCGGGCATTTTCTGGTGGGTGAGGCGGTGTTTGTCGGGTTGATCGAGGCGATCCGGCGGATGCGTGCGGTGATCGATGCGCGCAGGCGGCGGGTGCGGCTTGAGTAGGGACGCGGGTTGGTGCTTGCGTTCGGGCGGCGGGGCGGTCACAAGCCGGTTATGATGGCGCTGATACAAGCGAGCAGACTTGATCGGTATATTTTCCGTCAGCTCCTGATCGGGCTGGTGGTGATCACGCTGGGGCTGGTGGCGCTGACCTGGATGACGCAATCGCTGCGGTTTATTCAGTTGATTATTCAGCATGGATTATCGCCGGTGGTGTTTCTGCATTTGACCGGTTTGTTGCTGCCGAGTTTTTTTGCGGTGATTCTGCCGATTACCGTGTTTGTGATTATTTTGTTCGTGTATTCGCGGCTGGCCTCGGACCGGGAATTGACGGTGATGCGCGCGGCGGGCTGTTCGGATTATGCGATTGCGCGACCGGCTTTGCTGCTGGCGGCGTTGATGATGATCATTTGCTGGGCGTTGAATGTATGGCTGGTGCCGAGCAGTTTGCGCGATTTCAGCCGCTATGAGTTCGAGGTTCGCAATAAGATCGCGGCATTTTTGCTGGAGCCGGGGGTGTTTACCCCGATTGAGCCGCATGTGACCGTGTATGTGCAGCGGCGGACGCCAGCGGGGGTGCTGCATGGGATTATGATTTATGACAGCCGCGATAAGGGTGCGACATCGACGATTTTGGCGCGGTCCGGGCGGTTGGTGCGCGGGGCGAACGGGCCGATGGTGTTGCTGCGCGACGGGTTGCGCCAGCAGCTTGATCCGAAGACGCATCGGTTGGACACGTTGAGTTTCAAGCGGGATTTGATTGATATCAGCCAGGGCAGCAAGACCGATCCGGCGGTGGCGCCGAAAACCTCTGAGGCGTCGATGGCGCAGCTGTTGCATCCTGATCCGAGCAAGGTGGGGGTGGCGACGCGCAAGAAATGGCACGCCGAGGTGGCGCGGCGGCTGGCGGGGCCGTTGGCGGTGTTATCCTATGCGATGATTGCGCTGTTCGCGGCGTTGGGTGCGCGGTTTCGCCGGTTTGGCGGGCTGGGGGCGCCGGTGAGTGCGGTGGCCGGGGTGGTGGTGCTGGTGGCGTTGAATGTCGCGGTGGGGAATTTGGCCTCGCGGGATAATGCGTTGATTCCGTTGATTTGGTTGGTGGAAGGTGGGCCGATTTTGCTGATTCCGGCTGGGTTTTTGCTGTGGCGACGGATCGTGCAGCGGGCCATGACGCGCGACTCTGCCGGGCCGCCCGCCTTGGGTGACGTCGCGTGATGGCGGGCTGGTCGGGCGTGGCACCAAGAGAGAAAAGGCGGTTCGGGCTGCCGCCGCTGATTTTGTCGCTTTATATTGGGCGGCGGTTTTTGGCTGCGGTGTTGCTGATGCAAGGTGGGCTCACTTTGATCGGCGCGCTGTTTGATTTTTTGGATTTGCTCCGGCAGGCGGCGGATAAGCCAGCGGCGACACTGGCGATTGTCAGTGAGATGGAATTGTTGCGGGTGCCGTGGCTGGGGTTGCGGATTTTGCCGTTTGCGGTGTTGCTGGGCGGGATTTATGCGTTTTCGCGCTTGAACCGGTCCTCGGAATTGGTGGTGGCGCGGGCGAGCGGTGTGTCGGCCTGGCAGTTTTTGGCCATGCCGGTGCTGTCTGCGGCGGGTTTGGGACTGTTTGCGATGACCGCGCTGAGCCCGCTTTCGGCGGTGATGTTTGCCCGGGCCGATACGCTGTATTCGGCCTATTTGGCGATTGGCGCTGGGCCGCTTTCATTGAGCGGTGGGCAGCTCTGGGTGCGTCAGGCTGATCAATCGGTCGCGGGCGGCACGGCGATTATTCATGCGCAGAATGTGCGGATTGTGAAGCGCGTGCTGAGCACCGGGCCGGTGACGATTTTGCGGCTGGGGCCGCAGACGCAACTGGTGCAGCGCATCGATGCGCGCTCGGCGCGGTTGGACCGGGGCGATTGGGCGTTGCGGGGTGTGGAGATTGTGCATGCGAATGCGCCGCCCGATCCGCTGGCTGCGATGCGATTTCCGACCGATTTGACCGTGCGGCGGGTGCAGGAAAGTTTCGCCGATCCGAGTGCCTTGTCGTTCTGGGCGCTGCCGGGCTTTATTCGCCTGCTGCACCGCTCGGGTTTTTCGACCACCCGCCACGCGTTGGCCTATCAGGCCTGGCTCGCCTTGCCGTTGCTATGCGCGACCATGGCGCTGGTGGCGGCAGGGTTTTCGATGCGTCCGGTGCGTCGGGGTGGGGCTGCGCAAATGTTGGCGGGGGGGGTGGCGTTTGGCTTTGCGCTGTTTATGGTGTCGGAAGTGGCGGCACAATTTGGCAAATCGGGCGCGCTGCCGGTCACGCTCGCGGCCTGGGCGCCAGCTTTGGCGGGATTGATGCTGGCGGTTGCGTTATTGCTGCATCTGGAGGATGGCTAAGGGAATGGCGCGCAGCAAAAAATTGGCAGGAGGGCCCCATTGGCGCGCTGTGCCGCTTGGGATGATCGTGGTCGGGATGATGCTGCCTTCGGCGCGCGCCCAGCTTTCGGCGCTCAAAGGCGGGCCGGAGCGACCGATTTCTAAATCGGCACCGGTGACGTTTCAGGCGGACCGGGTGGCTTACGATAAAAATACCGGGGTGGTGACGGCCTCGGGCCATGTCGAGGCGTGGCAGAATGGGCATGTGCTGCTCGCGGATCGGGTGGTGATCGACCGGCGGACCGATCAGGCGACGGCGATTGGCCATGTGGTGATTATGGAGCCGTCCGGGCAGGTGGTTTTTGCCAAAAGGGCCGATTTATCGCACGGGATGAAGGATGCGGTGACCCGCGATCTGGCGGTGTTGCTGGCGCAAAATGGTCGGCTGGTGGGGAATGGCGCGCGGCGCTATGGCGGGGTGATTAACGAGATCGCCAAGCCGGTCTATTCGACCTGCGATTTGTGCAAAAATGATCCGAACGCGCCACCGCTTTGGCAAATCAAGGCGCGCAGTGCGGTTGAGGATTTGCAGCATAAGGTGATCGAATATCACGATGCCGAGCTGCAGATTTACGGGTTTCCGGTGTTTTATTTGCCGTATTTGTCGCAACCCGACCCCTCGGTGCGGCGCCAGAGCGGGTTGCTGATCCCGGCTTTTGGCACATCGACCCATATTGGCGCGTTTCTGGCGGTGCCGTATTTCTGGCGCATCAGCAAAAGCCAGGATGCGACGATTATTCCGATTGTGGCGACCAAAGCCGGGCCGGTCTTGGATGTGAAATATCGCCAGGCGTTTAATTTCGGCAAATTGACCATTAATGCGTCAGCCGGGCATGATCGGTTCGCGCAGGCGCGCGGCCTGTCGGATGCGATTTTTTCCAATGGCGTGTTTGATCTGAATTCGACATGGCGGGCGGGATTTTCCTATAATCGGACGTCTAACGTTCAGTATTTGAACGATTTTCGCTATTTGCCGAATTCGGGGTTTCTGGCGTCCAACGCCTATATCGAGGGGTTTGGTCGCGGTTCCTATGCGCGGATCGATGCGCAGACCTTTCAGGGGCTGATTACCAGTATTAATCAGAGCAGCCTGCCGATTGTCGCCCCGTATGCGCGCTATGATTATGTCGGCAGCCCGGATGGGTGGGGCGGGCGGGTTAGTTTTGCCGCCAGTGCGCTGAATGTGTTTCGCCAGGTTGGCACCGATAGCCGACGGGTCGCGGCGATCATGGGCTATCATTTGCCGATGCAAACCCGCGATGGGCTGCTGATTGATACCCGATTGCGCCTGATTACCGCAGGCTATTCGGCGAGCAAGCTCAATCAGCAGCCGAATTTCTCGACGGTGAATGCGGCGACCACGGCACGGGCGATTCCGATTGCGGCGGTGCAGTTGCGCTGGCCGTTGGAGCGTTCGGCGGGGAATTATGGCACGCAGGTGATCGAGCCACGGGTGCAGTTAGTGGTGGCGCCGAATTATGGGCTCAGCCAGACACGGTTGATCCCCAATGAGGATAGTCTCGATTTACAGTTTACCGATGCGAATTTGTTCAGCCTGAACCGGTTTTCCGGGATTGATCGGTTCGCCGGCGGCACGCGGGTTGATTATGCGCTGCAAGGGGCCTGGTATTTGCCGAGCGGGGCGCGTTTGTCGGGCCTGGTGGGGCAATCCTATGCGTTTCATAAAAATGCTTTATTTCCAGCGGGAAGCGGGCTGAATAATCATGTGTCGGATATTGTCGCGCGGGCCTCGGTGGCGCCGGTGCGCTGGCTGGATTTCACCTATCGGACCCGGCTGTCGCATCAGGATTTAGGGGCGCGGCTGATTGATGCGACCATGCGCATTGGCGGCAAGGCGCTGAGTGTGACGCCGGGTTATTTATATTCCAACACTAATCCTTATTATTTTGGCACCCAGGCGAGCTTGCCGCCCGCCTATTTTACCCCGCGCAAGGAGCTGACCTTGAGTGCGGCGACGGTGATTAACAGCCATTGGAGCCTGTCGGCGGCGACGGCGCGGAATATCCAGACGCGGCAATTTGACTATGCCGCGTTTTCGGCGACCTGGCAGAATGAATGTGCGGCGTTCAGCCTGAACTTTTATCGGCGCGATACCTCGTATAATAATGATCACGGCAGCACCACGGTGCTGTTCAATATCACCCTGAAAACCCTCGGAAGCTTTGGATTTAGTGCACTATGAATATGGGACGTTGCGCGGTGTTGCGGTTTGGTTTGGTTGCACCCATTCTGGTTTTAGGTTTGGCGCTGCCGGTGGGGCGCGCCTCGGCGCAGGGGGCGCGGATTGCGGCGGTGGTGAATGGCACCGTGATTACCAATCAGGATGTTGATGCGCGCGCGCGCTTATTTGCGTTGTCGGCGGGCTTGCCGCCAGCGGCCAGCACGCTGGCGCGGCTCAAGCCGCAAATCACCAATCAGCTGATTGATCAGACCCTGCAATTGCAGGCGATTGAGAAAGCGCATGTGGTGGTCAGTGAAAAACAATTGACCCAGGCGGTGGCGCGGATCAACAAGGCCAATGGCTTGCCGCCGAACGGGTTGCAAATGCGGCTGGCCAAAGCGGGGATTCCGTTTTCGACATTGGTTGGCCAGTTTCGCACCCAGATTGGCTGGAACGGGGTGCTCAAGAAACATTTGGGCAGTAATTTGCGTCCGACCCGGACCGATGTGCTGGCTGAGCGCCAAGCGATGCGTAAGGAAATCGGCCAGACCCAGTATCATATTGCCGAGATTTTCGTGCCCATCGAACGGCCAAGCGATGCATCAAATGCACGTAAATTTGCCGATACGGTGATTAAGCAGCTGCGCAACGGGGCGGCGTTTCCGGTGGTGGCGGCGCAGTTCAGCCAAAGCCAGAGCGCGCTGACCGGCGGCGATAAAGGCTGGGTCGCGCCCGATTTGCTCGATCCGGCGGTGCGCAGGATTATTGAACAAATGCCGGTGGGGGCGATTAGCGATCCGGTGCGGGTGCCGGGCGGCTATGAGATTGTTTCGCTGCTGGGCACGCGGAAGTTTGGTGACGTGCCCGAGACTATATTGAAGGTTAATCAGGTATTTTTGAAATTCCCCGACCCGTTTAATGGCGGGCAGCCGAGTGCGGCGCAAATTGCGGTGTTGAACCATGCAGCGGCGCTGCGCGGTGGCCTGCATGATTGCGCAGCGGTGGCGGCGGCCAATCAGGCGGCGGGGTCGGTGCGCCCGACCAGCCCAGGGCCGGTGAATTTGGCCACGGTGCAGCCTGCGGCGTTCCAAGCATTGCTGGGCGGGTTGCCGATTGGCCAGCCGAGCCAGCCTTTGGTGTCGCATAGCGGTGTGGCGTTGGTGATGGTGTGTTCGCGCACCCACAAGAAGCTCGGCTTGCCCGATTTGAACGCGGTGGGTCAGGCTTTGATCCGGCGCCGGGTGTCGTTGGAGGCGCGGCAGCTGATTGATACGCTGCATCGCCAGGCGATTATTACCCACGGCTCGGGAGCTTGATCGATCAGCACTGAGGAGACGCTGCGGGCGGTTATTGCGCGCCATGGGTTGGCTGCGCGCAAATCGCTGGGTCAGCATTTTTTGCTCGACCCGGACCTGCTCGCGCGGATTGTGCGCGCCGCCGGATCGCTGGCCGGGATGCAGGTGATTGAGGTTGGGCCGGGGCCGGGCGGGTTGACCCGGGCTTTGTTGGCGAGCGAGGCCGTTGCGGTGACGGCGATTGAAATCGATCCGCGCGCGGTGGCGGCGATGCGCGACTTGCAGGATCGGCATCCGACGCGGTTGAGTGTGATCGAGGCGGATGCGGCGACGCTTGATCTGGCGACATTGGTGGGGGCACCGCGCGCGATTATCGCCAATTTGCCGTATAATGTTGGCACGGCTTTGTTGGTGGATTGGCTGAGTCGCGCCTCGGCATTTCAGGTGATGCTGTTGATGTTTCAGGCCGAAGTGGCGGCGCGGATTGTAGCACAGCCCGGCGATGGCGCGTATGGGCGGCTGGCGGTGCTGGCGCAGCTGACCGTGCAGGCGGATATGGTGATGGGCGTGCCCGCGCGGGCTTTTGCACCGCCGCCGAAGGTTGATTCGGCTTTGGTGCGGCTCATTCCGCACCCGCAACAGCCGGAGCAGCGCGAGCTGGGGGTGGTGGGACAGTTAACCGCCGCGGCCTTTGGGCAGAGGCGGAAAATGCTGCGCGCCTCGTTGCGCGGCATTGATGCGGTATCATTGTTGGAGGCGGTTGCTATTGATCCGCAGCGCCGCGCTGAGACGGTGCCACCGCACGCCTATTTAGCGATGGCCCGCCACGCTATCGCGATGGGCCATCCGATCGCCACGCCAAAGGCAGGCCCGCTAATTCGAGGGTGAGGCTTTGGGCGCGGGGCGGCAGGTTGATGATGCCCGCGCCATCGGTCCAGAGGGCGGGATCGCCCGCATCGCGCGGGTGAAAGCCGCTGCGGGCCAGCGCATCCGGGTTGAAGCGCCTGCGCCCGATGCGCAAGCCTGATAAAGCGACGCCGAGAGTGCGCCAATCATCCGAGGCGGGATCGAAGGCGGCGGGGGCAAATTGGGCTGAGCGGATTTCGGCGATGGCGCCATGCCGCGCGGGCAAAGCGAACCGGCGGGTCAAGGCGGTGCCGGGCAGAGGTTTGGCAAGATTGCCATCGATAATCACCGCGAGATCGGTCACGAATTGGCTTGTATAGCCACAGGCCTCGGCGCGGGCGCGTAATTGGGCGCGGATGCGCTCCAGCTTTTTGCCTTGGGTGCAAAGCGGGGCTGCGGCGTCCAGATCCCAATTTTTGCGGCGAGCAAAATGCGCGGCACCATTTTCAAAGGCGCTGCGATTGCCGGTATCGAGATAAGATTCGCAAGCGAGCCCTTCGGCGAGAATAATGTCGTGGGTTGCCAGCTCAACATGAAAATAGCGCACCCTGGTTTGCGCGCGGTTGGTGGTGATGGTGGCGGCATTGACCAGATATTTGGCGGGAACCAACAGATGATCGAGATAAATCCCGTGATCGGGCGAGACGATGAGGTCGCGGCTGGGGATGCCGAGGCCGAAGGCGTTGGCGTGGATGCGCACGGGTGCGACCGCAGCGGGCAAGGCTTTGCCATGACGCTCGATCAAGCGTTGGCCAATCCAGCGCACCGGGCGCACCGCGCCGCTGCGGGTGATGAGGGCGTGATCGGTGGTAAGGGAGTCGACGCGCACCGGGCCATTGGTGGTGAGGATGTGGGTGCCCTCGGCAAAACAGGGGGGGTTTTGCGCATGGATCGGGGCGAGAGGAATAATGGTGGCGATGCTGCCGGCGAGGGTAAAGCTGGCGCGCGGCAAAGAGGGCAGCAGCAATTGATCGGCAGCGTCGAACCCGATCAGCGTGAGCTGGGAGCCGATACTGACATCGCTCAGGCTTAATGTGGCGCTGGCCTGGGCGGCAAAACTGAATATTTGACCGCTCATGGTATCGCCGAGCAGGACCGCCGCGTCACCGCCGAGCAGGATGGTGCCAGCTTGCCCGGCTTGGTTGGTCAGGGCGCCGCCAGCGACATCGAGTGTGCCGCCTTGCAGCGCGATCAGGCCGGTATTTTCAATCTCGGTGCCCGCGATGAGCAGAGTGGCGCCCGCACCGACATCGATCATGCCGGTATTGGCGACGCTGGGGGGTGGTGCGCCGGGCAGGCCGGTCAGGGCGCCGATATCGACCACGATTTCCGCCGAGGCGGCGGCGGCGAGCGCGATCACGCCCTGATTGATCAGCGAATCCTCGGCGAACAAAGCGGCGCTGCCGATGATGGAGAGCTGATTGGCGGCGCCGAAGGCGATGGCGCCGCCATTGCCGACCAAGGCGGCCTGATGGCTTGCTGATTGCAGGATGATCGAGGAATCGAGGGTGGTTCCCGGGTCAATCGCGGCGGTGACGCCCACGAGTAAAGCGGTCAGGTTGGCGCCGGGCGGCGCACCGTCCGACCAGTTTTGCGCGGCATTCCAATCAGCGACCGGGGCGGTGACCGGCACGAACTGATCGATGGCCGATCCGACGCTGTTGAGCGCGCTGAGACCCGGCAAAGGGGGATCGACGGGCATGGCACTAACCAGGAAAGAGTGTGATCATCCAAACACTCTAACAGCGATTGATTAACAAGCGTATAAAAAAATTGTTTTTTGCGCTGGAGATCGTTGAAAAATCCGATTGAGTTTTATGCTTTTAATCAAGGAGTTATCGGAGAGAGGGCAAATCAGGCTGGGGCGTTCAGGCGGGAAGCGCGTTGGGCGAGGCGGAAGGGTGCTGCGGGATAGACGCCGAGTATGTTGATTTCGCGGGAGAAAAAATCAAGCTCTTCGAGGGCGAGGCGCACGGATTGTTGTTCGGGATGGCCATCGATTTCGGCGAGAAATTGGGTCGCGGCGAAATGACCGCCGACCATATAGCTCTCCAAGCGGGTCATGTTCACACCATTGGTCGCGAAGCCGCTGAGGGCTTTGAACAGAGCGGCGGGGACGTTGCGCACCCGGAACACAAAGCTGGTCATCAGATTTTCGGTCTCGGGCGGGGGCAGCAAGGGCGTGCGGGCCATCAGGTAGAAGCGGGTGGTGTTATGGGTCGCGTCCTCGACATTGCTGCGCAGCACGGTCAGCCCGTTGATTTCTGCGGCGAGGGCGGAGGCGATGGCGGCATCCTCGGGATTGTTCCAGCGCGCGACCAGTTCGGCGGCGACGGCGGTATCGGCTTCGATCACCGATTGTGCGCCCAGCTCGCGGATCAGGCTGCGCACC
>JAJZEG010000149.1 GCA_021828605.1 Pseudomonadota bacterium
GGTATAGCCGAGTTCGGTGAGAATCGCGCCACTATCCTGGCCCGGTGTCGGCACGTCGTGACGCAAAGCCGGGCGGGCGCCATCGAAACTCATCGGCAGGCCGGGGATCGACATCACCCGGCCATCGGCGAGGGTCACCGGGATCAGGCCGCCTGATTGGGTGAGATGCGGGTCGTTGAATAAATCGGCGGGCTTCGCGATCGGGGCAAAAGGCAGGCCCAGCGTTTCACAGCGCGCGGCGAGTTGCGCGCGGGTCAGACGCTGCAACGCGGCGGCGATGATCGGCAAAGTGCGCGCGCGGGCGGCACGGCGGGCGGTTTGGGTTTGCAAAGCGGCGTCAGCAGCGAGATCGGCCAGACCAAATTCCGCGCAAAAAATCTGCCATTGGCTGTCGGTGACCACGCCGATGAAAATCCGCTCGGCGTCGGCCGTTTCAAAAATGTCATAGACCGGCCAGGCGACATCGCGCGCACTCATCGGCTTGGGCTCGGTGCCGGTGATGAAACCCTGGGCCATATGCTGGGCCATCAGCAAAGCCACCGATTCGAACAAGGCGGATTGCACATGCTGGCCGCGCCCGGTGCGCGCGCGCTCGGCGAGGGCGGCGAGAATCGCGACGACGCCGAAGGTGCCGCCCATAATATCAATCACCGAGGCGCCCGCGCGTAAGGGTTGGCCAACCGGGCCGGTCATGTAGGCAAGGCCGCCCATCATTTGCACGACCTCATCGAGTGCGGTGCGATGTTCATAAGGGCCGGCGAGAAAGCCCTTGAGCGAGCAATAAATCAGGCGCGGGTTGAGTGCCGCGCAGTGCGAATGACCGAGCCCTAATTTATCGAGGGCGCCGGGGCGGAAATTTTCGGTGAGAATATCAGCGCGGCGGATCAGCTCCTGGGCGATGGCCAATCCGGCGGGGGATTTCAAATCGAGGGAGAGGCTGCGTTTATTGCGGCTGGTCATCGGGAAAAAGCCGATTCCCGAGCCTTCGAGCTTGCGGGTATTATCGCCGTGGGGGGTTGGTTCGATTTTAATCACCTCGGCGCCGAGATCGCCCAGGATCAGACCGGCCATCGGCCCCATGACCATATGGCCGAACTCGATCACCCGCAGGCCGGTGAGCGGGGTGGCGCTCATAAGCGGTGGCTCATGCGGCGGCGCGGTAGATGCCAGGAATCCCGGCTTTGGCGACCTGGCCATGCATCGGTTCGGCGGGCAGACCAGCATGGAGCAGCTTGCGCGCGTCGATCAAGTCAGCGAGCGCAATGCCGGAGCGAAAACCCATTGATTCCAGCATGAAAACCAGGTCTTCGGTGACGATATTGCCCGACGCGCCCACCGCGAACGGGCAACCGCCGAGACCGGCAAGGGCAGAGTCGAAATCGCGGATCCCCGCCTCCAGCCCGGCCAGCGCGTTCGCCAATCCCAGACCCATAGTGTCGTGCAAATGCAGCCCGTGCAAAGCCGGGCCGATTTCGGCGCGCACCGCGCGGACCAGTGATTTGATGGCGGCGGGATTGGCGTAGCCGACAGTATCGGCCAGAGCCAGTGAGGTGACGCCGATCTCGGCGAGGGCGGTGACCACGTGCAGCACCTGGGCCTCGGCAATCACGCCATCGAACGAGCAACCAAAGGCGGTGGAGCAGGCGACTTCAAACTCGGCCGGGTGGTTTTCGCTCCTTAGCCATTCAATGATGCGCGCGATTTCAGCGATTTGCGCGTCGGGGCTGCGATTCAGATTCGCGCGCGAATGGCCTTCGCTGATTGAGACCGGCACGCTGATCCGGTGCGCGCCAGCGGCGACGGCGGCTTGAGCGCCGCGCAGATTGGGGGCCAGGGCCACGACAATCAGGTTGGGGATAGTGATGGCCGCGCGGACCACGGTTTCGGTATCGGCCATTTGCGGAAGGAGTTTAGCGGGCACGAAGCTGCCGACCTCGATTTCGCGCAGGCCCGAGGCCGCCAGCGCGCGGATCCAGGCGATTTTCGCCTCGGTCGGCATGATGGTTTTGGCCATTTGCAGCCCATCGCGCGGGCCGACTTCGCAAATCGTGACAAATTCAGTCATGACGCCTCTCCCTGATCCCGGAGATGTGCGACCGGACCTTGCTTTAGGCAAGGCCCGGCGGCGCAATTCTGCTGATCGATCAGGCGGCTTTCGCCATATGGCGCAGCACGTAATGCAAAATCCCGCCATTTTCGTAATAGGTGACCTCGTCCTGGGTATCGATCCGGCAGAGGAGGGAAATTGTGTCGCTGGTGCCATTCGCGCGATGGATGACCATGTTGAGATCCATGCGCGGGGTGATCGCGTCGAGGCCCAGAATATCGATGGTTTCATCGCCGCGCAGCCCTAGCGATTTGCGGGTCATGCCGTCTTTGAACAAAAGCGGCAGCACGCCCATCCCGACCAGATTCGAGCGATGGATGCGCTCGAAGCTTTCCGCGATGACCGCCTTGATCCCGAGCAGCATGGTGCCTTTGGCCGCCCAGTCACGCGACGAGCCGGTGCCGTATTCGCGGCCGGCAAAGGCGACCAGCGGCACGTCTTCGCGCTGATAACGCATGGCCGCGTCATAGATCGAGAGTTGCGCGCCGGAGGGGTAATGTTTGGTATAGCCGCCTTCGACATTTTCCAGCATTTCGTTGCGAATGCGGATATTGGCGAAGGTGCCGCGCATCATGATTTCGTGATTGCCGCGCCGCGAGCCGTAGGAGTTGAAATCCTTGGCGAGGATTTGGCGGTCTTGCAGATATTCACCGGCGGGGGTGGTCTTTTTGAAGCTGCCCGCAGGGGAAATATGATCGGTGGTGATCGAGTCGCCGAGCATGGCCAAAACCCGCGCCCCTTTAATGTCGGTGACCGGGGTGGGTTCCATGGTCATGCCTTCGAAGTAAGGCGGGTTTTTGACGTAAGTGGAGCTGTCCGACCAGCGATAGGTTTCCTGCTCGCCTTCGACCGCGATGGCCTGCCATTGGGCCGGGCCCTTGAACACGTCCGCGTAACGCTCGCGGAACATCGCACGGCTCAGAGTTTTATTCACGATGTCCACGATCTCAGCGGTGCTCGGCCAGATATCTTTCAAATAGACCGGCTTGCCATCCGGGCTGGTGCCCAAGATTGCGGTGGTGATGTCGGTGCGAATGGTGCCGAGCAAGGCATAGGCCACAACCAAAGGCGGCGAAGCCAGATAGTTGGCGCGGACATTCGGGTGTACCCGGCCTTCAAAGTTACGATTGCCGGACAGCACCGAGACCGCGACCAGCTTGTTGCCTTCGATGGCATCGACGATCGCGTCATCGAGCGGGCCGGAATTGCCGATGCAGGTGGTGCAGCCATAGCCGACAGTCTCGAAGCCGAGCGCATCTAGATCAGCACTAAGGCCAGATTTATCGAGATATTCGGTGACCACTTGCGAGCCGGGGGCGAGCGAGGTTTTCACCCAGGGTTTCGGCGTGAGGCCGAGGGCGCGGGCTTTGCGGGCGACCAGACCGGCGGCGACCAGCACCGAGGGGTTGGAGGTGTTGGTGCAGGAGGTGATCGCGGCAATCACCACATCGCCATGGGTGATCTCGTAATTCGTGTCGGCGACCGCCGCTTTTTGGTGAATATCGGCGGCAGCGACGCCCAGGCTTTTGACCAGTTCGGTCTCGAAGGCGGAGGCGGCGGCGGACAAAGCGACGCGATCCTGCGGGCGTTTCGGCCCGGCGAGTGAAGGCTCGACGGTGGCGAGGTCGAGTTCGAGCGTATCGGAAAACACTGGATCGGTGTCATCGCGCCACAGGCCTTGCGCCTGGGCGTAGGCTTTGGTCAGAGCGATACGATGTTCATCGCGCCCGGAGAGATGCAAATAATCGAGAGCAATTTGATCGAGCGGAAAAAAGCCGCAGGTTGCGCCATATTCAGGGGCCATGTTGGCAATGGTCGCGCGGTCGGCGAGGGGCAGGTAATCGAGGCCCGCGCCGTAGAACTCAACGAACTTGCCGACCACGCCGCGCTTGCGCAACATTTGGGTAACGGTGAGCACCAGATCGGTCGCGGTGATGCCCTCGCGCAGGCTGCCGGTGAGCTTGAAGCCGATCACGTCCGGGATCAGCATGGCAATCGGCTGGCCGAGCATCGCGGCTTCGGCTTCGATGCCGCCGACCCCCCAGCCGAGCACGCCGAGGCCATTGACCATGGTGGTGTGGCTGTCGGTGCCGAACAGCGTATCGGTCCAGACCGCCTGGGACAGATATTCCAGATTGACCTGATGGCAAATGCCGGTGCCGGGCGGGACCACGCGGAAATTATCGAACGCTTCCTGGCCCCAGCGCAGGAAGGCATAACGCTCACCATTGCGTTCGAACTCGATGGCGACATTGCGGTCCAGCGCATCGGCGCGACCGGCGACATCGACCATGACCGAGTGATCGATCACCAAATCGACCGGCACCAGCGGGTTCACCCGCTCGGCGATGCCGCCGAGCTTGACGATACCATCGCGCATTGCCGCCAGATCGACCACGGCGGGGACGCCGGTGAAATCCTGCATCAGGATGCGCGCCGGGCGGAACGGGACATCGGTTTCGGAATGTTGAGTGCCGACCCAGTCGATAATGGCTTTGGCATGCTCGGTGGTGGTGCCTTTGCCGTCTTCAAAGCGCAGCACGTTTTCGAGCAGGATTTTCAGGGTGCGCGGCAAGCGGCTGATATCGCCGAGCTTGCTGGCGGCTTCGGGCAGCGAGAAATACCGGTAGCTGGTGCCGCCGACCTGCAATTTCCGTTCTGTTTGCAAACTATCCCGACCGATCATGCTCATTACCCTGACCCTTCATTCGCTCGATTGACGCATTGATGCGCGTGGTGCTCTTGACGGCGCGGTTTAATCACGCGAACGCGGGCACGTCCATGCCCAATTACCCCGCCTAGCCATGCAAAATATTGCGCCGCACCAGACATCGACGGACATGCCGTTGCTGCAAGCGCGCGGCCTGGCCGCGATCAGGGGCGAACGGGTGGTTTTTCGCGACGTATCGTTTTCTTTGGACGCGGGCGGCGCCTTGCTGCTGGTCGGGCCAAACGGGGCGGGCAAGTCATCCTTGATCCGCTTGCTCGCCGGGTTGAGCGCGCCAGCGGCGGGGACTCTGCTCTGGGCCGGGGTGGATGCGCTGGAGGATCCGCCTTTGCATGCGACGCGGCTGTGTTTTGTTGGCCATCAGGATGCGGTCAAGCCGGGATTGAGCGTCGCGGAGAATTTAGGGCTGGCCCAGCGGGTTGGGCCAGCGGCGATTATGGCAGCGCTGGCGCTGATGGATTTGCAGCGTTTTGCCGAATTGCCTGCACGATTGCTGTCATCGGGGCAGCGGCGGCGACTGGCTCTGGCGCGGTTGGGCCTGTCTGACGCGCCGCTTTGGTTGCTCGATGAGCCGACCACCGGGCTGGATGCGGCGTCGGTGGCGCGGTTGGAGGCGGTGTTTGCCGCCCATCGGGCCACGGGCGGGATGATTATTGCCGCGACCCATTTGCCGCTCGCAATGCCGGGAGCGGTGTCGCTCAGCCTGGATCGGGGGCAGCGATGAGGCGGTTTGGCGCGCTGATTAGGCGGGAATTGATCCTGTCGCGCCGCCAGGCCGGGGATAGCGTGGCGGCTTTGCTGTTTTTCGTGATCGCCGCCAGCCTGTTCCCGTTTGCGCTCGGGCCGGGGGCGCAGGTGCTCGGCGGGATCGCGCCGGGTATCATCTGGGTGGTGGCGCTGCTCGCGGCCTTGTTGCCGCTCAACCGGCTGTTTGGCGCGGATTTTGAGGATGGCTCGCTCGATCAGCTGATGGTGTCGGGCTTGCCCGCAAGTGCGGTGGCCTTCGCGAAAATGATCGGTCATTGGCTGACGACTGGCTTGCCGCTGCTGATCATCGCCGGGCCGGTAGCGATTATGCTGCGCCTGGACCCGTCAGGGGTGCCGCAGCTTTTGGCCAGCCTGCTGCCGGGGACCATGCTGTTTTCGCTGGTGGGCGGGATGGCGGCGGCGATTACCCTGGGCGCGCGTGGCGGGACGGTGTTGTTGCCGCTGATTGCCCTGCCGCTGATGATCCCGGCGGTGATTTTCGGGGCGGCAGGGGCAATATCGGCCCATGCGACCCCGGAATTCGCGATGTTGTTCGGCTTGCTGTCGTTGTTTTTACCCATGGCGCCGTTAGCGGCGGCGGGGGCATTGCGGGCCGCTCTGGCCTGAAACGCCCCCGCTTTACTGATTATTGGCGCGGCATCCGATGCAGCGCGCAGAGTTTATTACCGTCCGGATCGCGCAAATAAGCGAGATACAGGTTGCCCTTCGGGGTTGCACGAATGCCGGGCGGGTCTTCGATGGCGGTGCCACCATGGGCGAGACCGGCTTGATGCCAGGCATCGGCCTGTTCCGGGCCTTCAACGCCAATCCCGATAGTGCTGCCATTGCCATGGGTGGCGGACTCGCCGTCAATCGGCTTGGTGACCAGCAACATGCCGCCATTATGGACATAAATCAGGCGGCCTTTGGCATCGATAATGCCGGGGGCGGCGCCGAGGCTGGCGAGGAGCGCGTCGTAGAATTTTTTTGATCGGGCAATATCGTTGCTGCCGATCATGATGTGGCTGAACATGCTGGTTTTCCCGTTTTAGTGATGGGCGTTGTTATACAGAGGGTGGCGATAAATCCAAATCGCAGCGCGCACGATCCTGGCGATAGGGGGATTGTTCGCCCAACATCGCCATTTCATCGGCGATTGCCGCGCGCTCCTCGTCCAGAAATCCGGCGACCGCCCGGGCAAGGCCGCGATGGGCGATCCAGTGCGCGGAATAGGTGGGGCTTGGCAAATAGCCGCGCTGAATTTTATGCTGTCCCTGTGCGCCCGCTTCGACCCGCTGCAAACCTTGGGCAATCGCAAACTCTATCGCCTGATAATAGCATAATTCAAAATGTAAAAACGGCACCTCCTCCACCGCACCCCAGTTACGGCCATAAAGCGCGCCATCGCCTAACAGGTTGAGCGCACCCGCAATCGGCCTGCCGGCGCGGTAGGCCATGATCATCACCACCCGATCGCCCAAAGCGGCACCCAGCAGGGGGAAAAATTGTTCGGTCAAATAAGCGCCACCCCATTTACGATCCACGGTGGAGAGATAAAATTGGTAGAAGGCCCGCCAATCGCGGGGGCTTAATTCCGAGCCGCGCAGCACCCGGATATCAAGCCCGGTTGCCGCCTCGCGGCGTTCCCGGCGGACGGCTTTGCGCTTGCGCGCCGATAAAGCTTCAAGGAAGCCATCGAAATCAGGATAATCGTGATTATGCCAGTGATATTGCACACCCATGCGCTGCATCCAACCCGCTTCTCCTAACGCGTGCCATTCTGGCTCGGTGCAAAACGTCACATGCGCCGAGGAGCAATTCATGTGTGTTGAGGCTTGGCGCAACGCTTGAGCCACCGTGGCAATCTCGATGCCCGGCGCGGTGAACAAGCGCGTCCCAGGCACGGGGCTGAACGGCGATGCGATTTGCAATTTTGGATAATATCGCCCGCCTGCTTGTTCTAACGCCTGCGCCCAGCCGTGGTCGAACACGTATTCGCCATACGAGTGTGCCTTGGCGTAACAGGGTGCAGCCGCGACCAAGGCCCCTGCCCCATCGCGCAACGCGGCATGATACGGATACCAGCCGCTATCGCCGCCCACCGAACCGCTGGCCTCCAGGGCCGCGAGAAACCCGTGGCTGGTAAAGGGGTTTTTGGCGCCACCGGCCAGCGCGTCCCAAGCGAGCGGGTCGATTTCGTGAATATCCTGATGCAGGCGCAGGGTCAGTTCGGGCGATGATTGATCCATTGACGAGATATGCGACCGTTTTGCCAGATGCAACCCTTTTACCAGATGCAAAGGCTGAGGCTGGATTATACATAAAATAATCGATCACCACGATCAGACGCACCAAATAATCAGAATAAGTCATTGAGCCGACATATTAAATCAAGTTGCTGCCGGAGATTGCATCGAGCGCGCGCCTGGCTCAAAACGGCGCGAAACCAGGAGCAAATCATGCAGCATGATCACGCCGGCGCCGAGATCGCCATTACCGAACAGCGGCTTGCCGATTATCGTCCGCCCGCTTTTTTGATCGATACGGTTGATCTGATTTTTAATCTGGACCCGGCGGCAACCCAGGTGCGCGCCTCAATGACGCTGCGCCGGAATCCAGCGCATGGGGATGATCACGCACCTTTAGTGCTGGATGGCGAGGATTTGACGCTGCAATCGCTGATGGTTGATGGCGAAAAACTGGGTGCCAATCGCTTTGAGCGGTCAGCGCATCATTTGACCATCACCGGATTACCCGCCGCCTGCACCCTCGATACGGAGGTCAGCATCGCCCCTGAGCGCAACACCGAGCTTGCCGGATTATATGTGTCGGGCGGGGATTTTTTTACCCAATGCGAGGCTGAGGGATTTCGCCGGATCACGTTTTTCCCTGATCGTCCTGATGTGATGACGCGGTTCAGTGTTACGCTGATTGCCGATCCGGCGCGCTACCCGGTGTTGCTCTCGAACGGCAATCCGGTGGATCGCGGCACCACGGCGGAGGGTCGGACTTGGGTTAAATGGGTCGATCCGCATCCCAAGCCGAGCTACTTGTTCGCCCTGGTCGCGGGTAATTTGGTCTCGGTGCATGATGAGTTCGTGACGCAGTCGGGCCGCAAAGTCTCGCTCGGGATTTATGTGCGTCCGGGCGATGAGGATAAAACCGCCCATGCGATGGAATGCGTCAAACGATCGATGCGTTGGGATGAGACGCGGTTTGGACTTGAATATGATTTGGATATTTTCAATATCGCCGCCGTTAGTGATTTCAATATGGGGGCGATGGAAAATAAAGGCCTCAATATTTTTAACACCAGTCTGGTCCTGGCCCGCCCGGAAACCGCGACCGATGCCGATTATGAGCGGATTGATCGGGTGATTGGTCATGAGTATTTTCACAATTGGACCGGTGATCGGGTGACCTGCCGCGACTGGTTTCAGCTTTCGCTGAAAGAAGGGCTGACCGTGTATCGCGATCAGGAATATGGCACCGATATCAATGATGCCAGCCTGTCGCGCATCGCCGATATCGAGGATTTGCGCGCTCGCCAGTTTCGCGAAGATGCTGGCCCTCTCGCCCATCCGGTGCGCCCGGCGCAGTATAAGAAAATTGATAATTTTTATACCGCAACGATTTACAATAAGGGCGCGGAAGTGGTGCGGATGATCGAGGCCTTGATCGGTCGGGCTGCATTCCGCCGGGGCTTTGATATTTACATCAAAAAAAATGATAATAGTGCTGCAACCATCGAAGATTTCGTCGGGGCCATGCACGAGGCGTCGGGCTATGATTTTGGCGCGTTCATGCGCTGGTATGAGCAAGCGGGCACGCCGGAGGTCAGTTTTTCCCAGCATTATGATCAGACCAAGCAGCGTTATGAAATTACCCTCACCCAATCGACCGCGCCGACGCCAGGACAGAAGACCAAACTGCCTTTCGTGATCCCGGTTGCGTTTGGGTTGATCGGCCCGGATGGGGCGGCGATGCCGCTTCAGCGCGCGGGGGACGCGGCGGGATCGTCGGACACGACCATGCTGGTGCTTGATGCGCCGAAGCAGACATTCGTTTTTGAAAATATCGCGGCAGAGCCGGTGCCTTCACTATTTCGGGGCTTCTCCGCGCCGATCAAACTCAGCGGCTATACGCGCACCCAACTGAGTCATCTGGCGGCGCATGACAGCGATGGGTTCAACCGTTGGGATGCGAGCCACCGCTTTGCGACCGAAACACTGCTTGAGGCGATCCGTGCAGGCCAAGCCGGGCACATCGATGATCCGGCATTGTTAGCGGCGATGCAGGCGGCTTTGGATCATGCGGCGACCTCGCCGGGGCTGGCGGCGAAATTGCTGGAATTGCCTTCGGCGGGTACGCTGGCCGATGCGATGGATATGATCGATCCGGTGGCGAT
>JAJZEG010000086.1 GCA_021828605.1 Pseudomonadota bacterium
AATCCATCGAGAGAAAGCGCATCGATTGGTTGCGCAGCAGGGCGCCGGGGAGCAGCTGGGCTTCGGTGAGGATTTGAAAGCCGTTGCAGACACCGAGCACGTAGCCGCCGCGCGCGGCGTGGTCGGCGATGGCGCGCATGATCGGCGATTGGGCGGCCATGGCGCCCGCGCGCAGATAATCGCCATAGGAAAAGCCGCCGGGGATCACCACCAGATCGAGGGCGGGGAGGCTGGTTTCGCGGTGCCAGATCAGCGTGGGCTTGTGGCCGAGGCTGGATTCCAGCGCGATGGCGATGTCGCGCTCGCGATTGATGCCGGGGAACAGAATAATGCCTGCTTGCATGGTAACGCTCCGATTCCTGCGCGTCTTGCCCGGCAATGGCGGCGGGCGCAACTCATAGCTGGTGTGAGGGGGGGCTGGTGTGAGGGGGGTTGGTTTTTTGATTGGCAGGGCGGCGGGCATGAATTAGGGTTGTTTTAATATCATAATGGGGGGCGATTATGGGCGTTGTGACATCCGAGCATCGGCTGGAGCGTGGGGCGCTGGGGTTGGGGCAGATTGTGGCCTCGACTTTGGCGAATATTGCGCCCGCCATGAGCTTTTTCTTTGGGTTCGGGTTGATTGTCAGTGGGGCCGGGGTGGCGGCGCCGTTGACGATTTTGGTGGCGATGGTGGTAATTTTGTTTTTGACCAACACGCTGGCGGAATTTTCGCGCTATCGGCCTTCGACCGGGAGTTTTGTGACCTTTATTGGCATGGCGTTCGGGCCGGTGGCGGGGGCGGCGGCCTCGGTTTTTGTGGTGTTTGGTTATTTGGTGGCGGCGGCGTCGGTGGTCGCGATTGCCGGTGGCTGGGCGCATGACACGCTGCACTTATTTTTGGGCATCGATGTGCCGTGGCAGGTCTTGAGCGTGCTGGCGACGGTGATTGTCGGGTTTTTGGTGTCGCGCGGGGTGGCGTTATCGACCACCTGGGCGGCGGTGTTTTTCTATTTCGAGTTGGCGTTGTTGCTGGTGGGGGCGGTGGTGATGCTGGTGGTTAATCGGCATCATTTGACCCTGGCGCCGTTTGAATGGAGCCATTTATCGGGCGGGTTGAAGGGGATTGGGCTTGGGTTCCCGATTGCGATTTATTTGTTCATCGGGTGGGAAAACTCGGCGACATTGGCGGAGGAGACCCGCGATGCGCGGCGCAATATTCCGCGCGCGTTGATTATTGGCACGCTGGCGATTGGGTTGCTTTATACCGTGCTGGCTTATGCGACCGAGATTGCGTTTCACACGAACGCGGCGGCGATTGGTAAATCGGCGATTCCGTTTGTGGATGCGTTCAAGATGTCGGCGGCGGGATTGTTGATTATTGTGTATTTGGCGGGGATGACCAGTATTTTTTCCTCGCTATTGGGGCTGACCAATAGTCAGGCGCGGATTTTGTTCAATTCGGGGCGGGAGGGGTTATTGCCGGGGTTTTTCGGCAAGATCGATCCGAAGCATCGCACGCCGTCGGTCGCGATGTGGTGTTATGTGGTGGTTTCGTTGCTGATTGTGCTGGTGTTCGGGATGGGGGTGAAGCCGGTGGATTTGTTTGACGAAACTGGCTCGATGGGCACGATTCCGGTGATTATCACCTATTTGGTGACGAATTTGGCGCTGCCGGTTTACATGCTGCGCTATCATCGCGACGCGTTCAACCCGGTGCGTCATGCGGTTATTCCGCTGGCGGGGACTGGGTTGATGCTGTGGCCGCTTTGGGGCCTGGTGCAGCCGGGGCAGCCGGCGCCGTATAATTTGTTTCCGTATATCGCGCTGGGGGTGTTGGTGCTGTCGATTATTTATGGCGCGGTGTTGGCGCGGCGGGATCCGCAGTTGGGGGAGAAGATTGGGGCTTATGTGGCGGATGAGGGGGTTTGAGGTGTTTTGTCGGCGGCCTGGATGAAACGGGCCGCCGATTGGTGCCAATTTGGTTTTTATGGATCAGATTTTGATATTTATTGATATATTAAGAATAGGTCCATATAATCGGTAGAAAGGTGGATCGATAAGGCAAAGCGAGCAAAATCATGGGCAGCGTGCGCGATTGGTGCAATTTGTTGGTTGGCCTGCGGCGTGATCGGCGTGCAGCGATTAGCATTATAATGGCGCTGTCGGCGGTGGCGATCCTGGGATTTAGCGGGATGGTCGTTGATTTGGGCTTTTGGTATGGCACGCGCGGCGGATTGCAGGCGGCGGCGGATGCGGGTGCTATGGCAGCGGCGCGCAGTCTGCCCTATGCCAGTTCACAAAACAGCGCTTATTTGCAGGCGGTGGCGCAAAATGCGGCGAACCAGGCTTCATCGACCCTGAAAACACCGCCGACTGTTACGGTTCAGGTTTCGGGAGCGGGCACGAGCCGGGTGGTGACGGTAACGGCAATGGCGCCAGAGCAGTTATTTTTTTCGGAAATTGTGGGGTATCGGGGTGGTAATATTTACGCCTCGGCGTCGGCGAGTGAATCGGGGACGGTTTCGGCGTGCATTGTTGGGTTGGCGGCAAATAATCCTGATGCGGTGCTGATCAATGACACGGCGAGTACGATTAATTCGCCGAATTGTGCGGTTTATTCGAATGGTGGGCTGTATAATAAGAACGGCACGGTGACGACGCAGGTGGTTGGCGCTGTTGGCGCGGTGGGAGGCAGTTTCGCGGCTTCGACCGACATTATTCAAAATGGCTCGATTTTGCCTGATCCTTACGCTAATTTGGCGGCGCCGATCCTGCCGAGCGTGGCGGCGGCGGCGGTTACGACGAATGGTGTGACGACCTATCAACCGGGTTTATATACGGGCACGTTGAGTATTGGCAGAAACTCGACTGATCAGTTTGCACCCGGCATTTATTATATTGCCAATGGCAATTTGCGGATTAATGGCGGCGCCTCGGTTTCGGGTTCCGGGGTTACATTTTACTTCGGAGGTGCGTTGCCAGGGACCATTGATTGGAATGGTAACAGTAATTCGGTTAATTTGTCGGCGCCGACGAGCGGGGCTTATTCCGGCATATTGATTTATCAGAGTCCGCTTGCGGCACTTGGATCGACTATTGCGTCGATCTCGGGCAATTCGACGTTTAATTTGGCGGGGGCGATGTATTTCCCGCAGACGGGAATTTATTTTAACGGCAATTCGACAACCGGGCCAACGACTGTGCAAATTCAGCCGGGGGTGGGCGTTAATGTTGTTGCGCAGACGGTTGAGGTGGGGGGTAATGCGACGATTGATACGGGTGACCCGGTTGGGACTGGGGCGAATGTTGGTGGGTCGCCGTTTTTGAGTAGTTAGAGGGGATTACTGGACGGTGATGGTGCCGGTGATTTGGTACCGATAATCGTTACCAAACACGGGTAGGGGAACCGGCATTTTTATGATGGCCGTCACATTATAGGTTACATTGGTTTGTGGCGTTCCGCTCGAACAGGTGCCGTTGGTGGCGGGCGTGCTTGATCCGTCCGATTGCAGGCAAGTGGTGGTGGCCGCGGGAGCCTCGGCGAGTGAAAAGGGTTCCAGGGCTGATTTGTTATCGAGGTTGATGACGTTGCCGATGCTGATGGAATTGTTGGATTGGGTTGGGTTTGCCCAGGCGAACAGGTAGATTGATTGGATCACTTGATTGGCCTGATAGCGGACGATGAGGAGAAAGAGTGAATCAAGGCAACCTGCGGTCAGGGGAAACAGAAACAGTGACACCACCAGAGCCAGTTCGACGCTAACCGATCCACGCCGGGAGCCAGGTTTGAGGTGCCATAAGCGCATTAAATTTCGCTTCCATGCGTTATCGATGGGGCCGGTGCGGCCCCGCCTAGGATGATTCTGGTGTTATGAAGCGGGGGCAAGCATCACCTGATCGGTGGCGGTGGCGCTAATCGGGAAGCCGTTGCCGAACAAAAAGCCGCCAATCAATGGCACCCAATTATAGTTTGCCGATACCTGCACCCACCCACCTGCGAGGCTGACAGTGGTGGAGGCCGGGCTGCAAACGGCACTCATTGAGCCGCCCCATGACATAGCGATGCTGGGCATTTGGGTTTGCGGGATGCCGGGCGTTGCGGCGCTTGTGAAAATAGATTGAATATGGGGCTGAGTGGGACACACGGTGGCGTTGCCGACCACCGTGGGCGCGGCGGCCAACCCGTTTGAGGTTTCCACGCTGGCGGCACGGGCGGCCACGATGACTCCCTGATTGAGGGCATAATCGGCGAGCCCTAGATATCCCAGATTGATCAAGCCAAACATAAACAAAAACAGCAGCGGGGCGCCGACGGCAAATTCCAGCGCCGCGACGCCGCGTTGATCGATCCGCCAAGGTAGAAACTGGTTAAGACGTTGTTTCATGGTCAAAAATCCGATATTGTATCGTTTTTTTAGAATATACATGATCATATTCATAATGGTAGATCTATTTGAATTATGACGGATTATTTATACAGTGCGTAATTATATTACTAATGCTGTTTTAGTTAGAACAGTTTTGTTGATAAATGCTGGTTAATAGTGGGAGGCGGGATTGTTAAATGATTGAGGCGACGGGCTCGGGGTTGGCTTTTTATTTCGATGATGCTCGCTCGTTTGGCGAAAAGCTCATCAAGATGTCGGTGTGCTCGGTTATAGGCTTTTGCTGGCGATGGGCGCGCTGGTGAGCCAGGGCGGGTCTGTGTGGGTGGGTCGGTCAACGGTTGGATCGCCGAGGGTTAGCAAATCATTGAGGGGGTAGCGCGAGCGGGGGATGGGTTCGGCTATGAGGAGGGCTTGATCGGGGAAAGTGGTTGGTGTGTCGCTTTTGGTTGATTAATATCGTGTTTCCTGATAGATAACTGTAAATTATTTGTGTTTTCAATGATTTTTTGCCGGGAGCGCGTATGCCGTTATTTGAGGAACATTTGACTGCGTTTCGCGAATTACGCGCTTTGGCGCAACCTCAGGGGCCTGTGGGGATGGCGCCATTAGAATGGGCGGCGAGTGTGGGGTACCATGCCGAACCCGGAAGACTCAGTAACGCTCAATTAGATCGTGGTCAGGTACGGGAATATTGTCGGCTCGAAAATGGTAATACGATTTTGGATTGCTTCGTAACGGTCATGGCCTGGGGCGGCAGAGCATTGAAATTGCCGGACCGCCAACGCGCATATAACGCTAGGGGATGTTAGGTTAAGATATTTAGCGAATTTGGACGAGAAAAAGCACGAGGTGCTTGAAACTAATGGGCTTGCGTCACAGATCAGTTCGCTGGAGCCCGTTAGTCCGTCTGATCCGCTTTGTTGAGAATGCGTTATATCGCGAAACCTCGGCTTGGGAGCAGGGCGGGAATGGAGCTGGTATTTTTTATGGTCGTTGTTTCATAGGAGTTTATAGATGCCGACAGACGAAGAAATTATGGAAGCCGGATTAGCTTTTGTTCGGGATCACTTCGAAAATGAGGGGTATATACTCGAAGATTATATTGATGAAGAAAGTAAATCTGAATATTATATCAAAATGGAAGGTTGGGGTAAAATTCCTGATGGACCCGAATTCATTGCACGCAAAGATAAATGGCAGCGTTACTATGTATTAGTAAGGTCAACTGAGGAAGATAATTTTAATCGTTTAAGACTTGACGCTGAACAAGTGCAGGCTCGTAAGAAAAAAGGCGATATGTTTCTCTTGTGTTTAGTATCAAAATCACCTCATAATTGTTGTCTATACGGTATAATTTCTGGTAATCAATTGAAAAAACGTATTATAGACATGGAAGAGCCGCAATACTACGATCTTACAGCATTACCAGAAAAATATAATCTGTAACCCACTGGCATCGACCTATGTTCTTCATGTAACTGGCTGCCTTAGTTTCCCAAACCGACGTAAAGCGTGGAAAAAAGCCGGTCCGGCTTCCCGGATCGGCTGATTTTTGGTTAGCTGGAGCAGAAAATTACGCGGAGTCATACATCTCGAACTCGACCGGGTGGGGGTGTGTTCGAAGCGGTAGACTTCGCCCCATCTCAGCTCGATGTAGCTTTCGATTTGTTCTTTGCTGAACACGTCACCGGCGAGGAGGGATGAGTGAAAGTCGATTTATTCGATGATGGCGGCGAGTTTTGCGCGAACTTCATCCATGATGAAGGTCGGGAGTTGTTCGAGCTTACGGCCGTGGCGAGAGGCGATGTCGAGCGCGCGGGGTTGGTCGCAGCGGACAATTCCTGTGGTTTGGGTGCCCGCACCGGTGAGGGAGACGGTGAAGCCGGCGATGCGGGCAAAATTACCGCCGCTGGTGATGGGGAGCACGATCGGGGTTTTGGTCAGGCGGTTGAAGGGGCCTGGTGAGATGATGAGGACCGGGCGTTTGCCTTGTTGTTCGTGACCGATGCTGGGATCGAGGGTCACGAGATAGATATCGCCGCGCTCCATTACAGCACTTCGCTGCCAACCGGCGCGCTGGTGAGCCAAAGCTGATCTGTGCTGCTGGGCAGGTCGGCGGTGGGGTCGCAGAGGGCCAGCAATTCATCGAGCGTGTAGTGCAAGCGGGGGATGGGTTCGACCACCAGACGGCCCTGATCGACCGCGAGACCGATTTTTGCGCCCGCTTGAAGATGCAGCAAATCGAGCAAGGCGGGCGGAACGGCGAGCATGACCGAGCCGCCGACTTTGCGCAGGTTGGTGGTGTGCATGGGGGTGCTCCGAAATATTATATATAAGTATAATATGAATTTGGGGGTTAGGCAAGGGGTGGGAGACTTGAGCCTGATCGTTTGGAATTGACGCGCGATGCGCGCGGCAATGACAAGCGTTGCTCAGCCTCGCACTCTAACGAAAAACCGGCCCAGTTTTACCTGGGCCGGTTGGTCGGTGCGAAATCACGCGGAGTAATACATTTCGAACTCGACCGGGTGGGGGGTGTGTTCGAAGCGGTACACTTCGCTCCATTTCAGCTCGATGTAGCTCTCGATTTGTTCTTTGCTGAACACGTCACCGGCGAGGAGGAAGTCGTGGTCGGCGGCGAGGGCGCCGAGGGCTTCGCGGAGGCTGCCGCAGACGGTGGGGATGCCTTTGAGCTCCTCGGGGGGGAGATCGTAGAGATCCTTGTCCATCGGGTCGCCCGGATGGATTTTGTTTTTGATCCCGTCGATCCCGGCCATCGCGATGGCGGAATAAGCGAGGTACGGGTTCGCGGTGGGGTCCGGGAAGCGGACTTCGACGCGCTTGGCTTTGGGGTTGGTGGTGTAGGGGATGCGGCAGGAGGCCGAGCGGTTGCGCGCGGAGTAGGCGAGCAGGACCGGGGCTTCGAAGCCGGGGATCAGGCGTTTGTAGCTGTTGGTGCTCGGGTTGGTGAAAGCGTTGATCGCTTTGGCATGTTTGATGATGCCGCCGATGAAATAGAGGCAGAGTTCCGAGAGATCCGCATAGCCATTGCCGGCGAACAGCGGCTTGCCGTTTTTCCAGATCGATTGGTGGGTGTGCATGCCTGAGCCGTTATCGCCATAGATCGGCTTGGGCATGAAGGTCGCGGTTTTGCCGTAGGAATGGGCGACGTTATGGACGCAATATTTGTAGATTTGCATCTGGTCGGCCATTTTGGTCAGCGTGTTGAAGCGGGTGCCCAACTCGTGCTGGCTTTGCGCGACTTCGTGATGGTGCTTTTCAATCGGCAGGCCCATTTCGCCCATGGTGGCGAGCATTTCGGCGCGCAAATCGCTGTCGGCATCGACCGGCGGGACCGGGAAATACCCACCTTTGACGCCCGGGCGGTGGCCCATATTGCCTTCCGGGTAGTCCTTCAGCGAGGCGCCGGGGCCTTCCATACTATCGACCTGATAGGTGCCGAAATTGCCGCCGGTGCCAAAGCGGACACTGTCGAAAATGAAGAACTCGGCTTCGGCGCCGACGACGATGCTATCGCCGATGCCGGTTGATTTCAGGTAGGATTCGACGCGCTTGGCGGTGCCGCGCGGATCGCGGGCATAGCCCATACCGGTCGAGGGTTCGATAATGTCGCAAAACAGGATCATGCTCGGCTTGGCGGCGAACGGGTCCATGACTGCGGTTTCGGGGTCGGGCATCAGAATCATGTCAGACTCATTGATGGCTTTCCAACCCGCGATCGAGGAGCCATCGAACATGATGCCGTCACGGAACGCATCGGCGTCCATGGTGGAAATATGCTGGGCGGTGTGCTGCCATTTGCCGCGCGGATCGGTGAAGCGGAGATCGACATATTCCACGCCGTTCTCTTTGATCATGTCCAACGCTTTGCTGATTGCATCGCCGGTTGCGGGCTTTTTCGCCATTCAAACTCTCCCTGAGGGTCGTGAAGCGGCGCCGCCCTGTGCGACGCCGCTGTGATCGGGTTAAGGCACGATTCCGAGTTGGCCGGAAGGTGCGGGTTGATGTTGCCCTAGATTGCGGCTTCGCCTTTTTCGCCGGTGCGAATGCGAATGACTTCTTCGATGGTGGAGACGAAGATTTTGCCATCGCCGATGCGCCCGGTGCGCGCGGCGTTGGTGATGGCTTCAATCGCCCGTTCGGCCACCGCGTCTTCGCAGATCACTTCGATTTTCACCTTGGGCAGAAAATCGACCACATATTCCGCGCCGCGATACAGCTCGGTATGGCCCTTCTGCCGCCCGAAACCCTTGGCTTCGGTGACGGTGATGCCCTGCAATCCGACTTCGTGAAGGGCTTCCTTCACCTCATCGAGCTTGAACGGCTTGATGATTGCTTCGATTTTCTTCATCCGCTCCTCGCCCTTGTGCCGGGCGGCCTCCTGGTTGCACAGCTTTGATCAAAATTTCTCTCCGCCAACCCGCGATTGGGCAGAAAGGGTTGCTCGCCGTTGGTCTCGAACCGAGAATAGCAGTCCGCCCCGAATATAAAGCATAGGTCGTGCCAAGACCATGGGGACGGGGCGTGAGCGGGGTTTTTTAATTGAGGGGTGGCGGGATCGGCGCGAAAACGGGCAGAGACTGCCTAGTAAATGATCAGCGCTTGCTGATCCGGCAGGTTAGTGACATCTGGCGCGCGGGGATAATTTGCGCTGAGATAAAGTGATCGGCGAGAGTGGAGCGAAATCATGCGTGAGATGAACAGGCTGTTGGCCGCGACCGGGACGACGATTTTTACCGTGATGTCGGCGTTGGCGACGCAGCATGACGCGATTAATCTGGGGCAGGGATTTCCCGATGAGGACGGGCCGGCGTTGGTCGTGGGTGCGGCGGCGAGGGCGTTGCAGGATGCGAGCCTGGGGCCTGCGCGCAATCAATATCCGCCGCTGACCGGGCTCCCCGCGCTGCGCGGCGCGGTGGCGGCGGCGAACCGGCGGTTTTATCAGTTGGAGATTGATCCCGAGCGCGAGGTGGTGGTGACCTCGGGGGCGACCGAGGCGATTACCGCTTGTTTGATGGCGCTGATCAATCCGGGCGATGAGGTGGTGCTGATCGAGCCCTGTTATGATGTGTATGTCCCGGTGGTGAAATTGCTGGGTGGGGTGCCCAGACTGGTGCGCCTGGCACCGCCCGCGTGGGAATTGCCGCGCGCGGCGTTGGCGGCGGCGTTTTCGGCGCGCACTAAATTGTTGCTGCTCAATTCGCCGATGAACCCGACCGGGAAAGTGTTTTCGGAGGCGGAGTTGGATTTCATTGCGGAATTATGCGTGCGCCATGATGCCTATGCGGTGTGCGATGAGGTTTATGAGCATCTGGTGTTTGACGGCGCGCGGCATGTTCCGCTGATGACAAGACCTGGGATGCGCGAGCGCTGCGCGCGGATTGGCAGTGCGGGCAAGACCTTCAGCCTGACCGGCTGGAAGGTGGGGTATGTGAGTGCGCCCGCAGCGATGGCGGCGGTGATTGCGCGGGCGCATCAGAACCTGACCTTCACCACGCCGCCGCATTTGCAGCGCGCGGTGGCGGTGGGGCTGGCGCAGGATCAGGATTATTTCGAGGCGATTG
>JAJZEG010000271.1 GCA_021828605.1 Pseudomonadota bacterium
CGGGGCGGAGGGTATGAGCGATGCGGTCAAGCATGGCGTTGGCGAGTTGCACCGCGTCCTCGGCGAAGAAGCCATGGGCGATGTCGAGATATTCATTGATCACCACGCGGGCGGGCGGGCCATCGCTCATGCGCAATTCGGCGGCGGCGGCGCGCAGCAAGGCGCGTAGCACCGGATCGAGCCGGGGCATCGGCCAGGACTCAGGCAGGTTGGCTGCGATCAGCGGGTCGATCTGATCCTGTTCGGCGATGGTGCGGCGGACGATGCTGGCAAATAGAGCCGCGTTGGCGTCCGGGCTGAGACCCTCTTCGATGCGGGTGGCGATGGTGCTGGCTTGGGTGCTGGCAGGCGGGTGCGGCGGCTTGATCAGGCGGTGGCGAATAAATTGGTCGATCACGGTTTCGGCGGATTCGTTGATTTGTTCGCTTTGATACAAGGCTTGTACGGCGGCGACGCGGGCCAGGGTGCGCGGGCGGGCGGTGACCATGGTTAGGCGGCTCCCAGATCACGCGCGATGGCGATTTGGCGCAGGCAGGCAATGGCGGCTTCGGCCCCTTTATTGGGGCCGGTTTCCGCACTGCGCGCTTCGGCTTGGGTCAGGGTTTCGACGGTGAGCAACGCGGTGCCCAGCGCAATGCCATATTGCAGGCTGACCTGGATCAGGCCGGTCATCGCGCTCGAGCAGATATAGTCATAATGGTCGGTCTCGCCCCGCACCACGCAGCCGAGGGCGATGTAGCCGTCGAAACGCTGGGTGCCGCGTAACGCGATGCGCAGGGCCTGGGGCAGTTCAAAGGCGCCCGCGACATCAATCGATTGATGGGTCGCCCCCGCTTGCGCGAGGAGCGACAAGGCTGACTGGGTCATGCCATCGACGATGGCGCGGTAATAGGGCGCGCGGATCAGCAGGATATGGGGCGCTGCGCCGGAGAGATGCGGGAGTGCGCCCAGAATGGCGTCGGCGGTGCTCATCGGGTGGGTTCGCTAATGGCGCGTTGTTCGGTGATGTTGAGCCCATAGCCTTCGAGGCCGATCACCGGGCGTTGATGGTTGGTGAGCAGGATCATGTCATGAACGCCGAGATCGGTGAGGATTTGCGCGCCAATGCCGTAATCGCGCAGCACCGGATCGGGCTTGGCGCCGCTGGTGATTTGGCGCAGGCGCAGCGAAATCGCGTCGGCACGGGCTTCGCGGATCAGCACCACCACGCCGCGACCGGCCTCGGCGATTTGGGCCATCGCGCGGCGCAAATCGCGGACATGGGTGCCGCCTAGAATATCATCAATGGTGCTGATCGCGTGCATGCGCACCAGAACCGGGCCCTCGGTGGTGAGGTCGCCTTGGACCAAAGCCAGATGCTCGACCTGATCGATGGTGTTGGTGAAGCTGAGCGTGCGCCAGGACTGGCCGGTGCCATCGGTGACCGGGCCTTCGCTGGTGCGGCGGATCAGTTTTTCGGTGGTGCGGCGATGGGCGATCAGATCGGCGATGGTGCCGAGTTTGAGGTTATGATATTGCGCGAACGAAACGAGATCAGGCAGGCGCGCCATGGTGCCGTCATCATTCATGATTTCGCAAATCACCCCCGCCGGGGTGAGACCGGCGAGGCGCGCGATATCGACGGCGGCTTCGGTATGGCCGGTGCGGACCAGGGTGCCGCCATCGCGCGCCATCAGCGGGAAAATATGACCCGGCGTGACGATGTCATCGGCGGTGGAATCGGGGTTGATCGCGACCGCGATGGTGCGCGCGCGGTCGGCGGCGGAAATGCCGGTGGTCACGCCCTCGCGGGCTTCGATGGAGACGGTGAAAGCGGTTTCGTGGCGCGAGCCGTTGGATTGCGCCATCATTTTCAGACCCAAGGCGGCGCAGCGGGTGCGGGTGAGGGCGAGGCAAATCAGGCCGCGCGCGTGGCGGGCCATGAAATTGACCGCATCGGGGGTGGCGAATTGCGCGGGGATCACCAGGTCGCCCTCGTTTTCGCGGTCTTCGTCATCGACCAGGATGAACATGCGCCCGGCGCGGGCTTCCTCGATAATGTCGGCGGCGGAGGAGAGATAGGTTTGCAGCGAAGCGGTGCGGAGTTGATCCATCACGGTTGGTCCTGTCGATAAGAGGCGAGGCGCGCGACATAGCGGGCCAGCATGTCGATTTCCAGATTGACCGCATCGCCTGGGGTCAGCGTGGCGAAATTGGTCATTTGGGTGGTGTGGGGGATGATGTTGACGCCGAATTCGGCGCCGTCAACATCATTGACCGTCAGCGAGACGCCGTTCAGCGCGACACTGCCTTTGGCGGCGATGAAACCGGCGAGATCAGCGGGGGCGCGAAACCGCCAGCGGGTTGAGCCGCCTTCCGGGGTGCAGGCGAGCACGCGGGCCAGACCATCGACATGGCCGGAGACGATATGGCCGCCCAGTTCATCGCCCATGCGCAAGGCGCGTTCGAGATTGACCGGGGTGCCGAGCTCCCAGTGGCTGAGCGTGGTTTTGGCGAGGGATTCGGCGGAAACCTCGACCGCGAACCAATCAGGCCCGGCTTCGATCACGGTGAGGCAGCAGCCGGAGCAGCAAATCGAGGCGCCGAGATCGATTTTGTGCAAATCCGCCCAAACCGGGTTCGGGCCGGGCACCTCGATGATAAAACGGGAATCGCTAGTGCCGGTGGGCGCGGTTCGGCTGCGGACCCGCCCGATGGCGGTGATAATGCCGGTGAACATTAGGCACTCCTGGAATAATGGGCCAGCCGGTCGGGACCGAGTTGCTGGAGGCGATCCAAGGTGAAATGCGCGGCTTGGGTGATTTTGTCGATGCCGAAACCCGCGATTGCTGGGATGCCGTCACCGCCGATCACCAACGGGGCGGTGAACCAGGCCAAGCGATCAATCAGATCGGCTTGCAGCAACGCCGCAGCCAGGGTGCTGCCGCCTTCGGCCAACAAGCGGGTTATGCCATGGGCGGCCAAGGCGCGCATGGCGTGCGGGAGTGAAACACCGGTGGCGCTGGCCGGGAGTTCGATCAGTTTCAGGCCGAGATCGGTGAAGGCGGCCAGGCGGGCCGGATCGGCGCCGTCGCGGTGCAGAATCCAGATCGGACTTTCGGCGGCGCTGACCAGCAAGCGGCTGGTGAGCGGGGTGCGCAAATGCGAATCGACGATGATCCGGGTGAGTTTGGTGGCGCGGTAGCCTTCCAGGCGGCAGGTGAGTTCGGGGTCATCGGCGAGGATGGTGCCGACGCCGACCATGATCGCGTCGTGATTGCCGCGCAGCGCATGGCCAGCCGCGCGCGCGGCGGGGCCGGTGATCCATTGGCTGGCCCCGGTGCGGGTGGCGATTTGGCCATCGAGCGAGGTTGCGAGTTTCAGGGTGATCAGCGGGCGCGCGCGGGTGATGACGCTGGTGAAGCCTGCATTGATCTGGGCGGCTTGCGCTTCGCACAGGCCGATCTCCACAGCAATGCCCGCGCGCTTGAGCATCGCGATGCCCGCCCCATTGACCCGGGGGTCAGGGTCGGGCTGGGCGATCACCACCCGGGCGATTTGGGCATCGATCAAGGCTTGGGCGCAAGGCGGGGTTTTGCCGTAATGCGCGCAGGGTTCGAGCGTGACATAGGCGGTGGCTCCGCGTGCCGCCGATCCAGCCATGGCGAGGGCTTGGGTTTCGGCATGCGGGCGCCCGCCAGGGCCGGTATAAGCGCGCGCGATGGGTTGGGTGCTGGTCGCGATCACGCAGCCCACACTTGGATTGGGCGCGGTGTCACCCAGGCCGCGCTGGGCTAAAGCCAGGGCCGCGCGCATATGATCGAGATCGGTATGGGGCATCGGTCTGGTTACTTGGATTTGGTTATTTGGACGGGTCCATCGCGCCGAGAAACGTGCGGAAATCACCGGTTTCCTGGAAATCGCGATAGACCGAGGCGAAACGGACATAGGCCACGGCATCGACCTCGCGCAGCGTATCCATCACCCGCTCGCCAATTTCCTTGGAGGCGATTTCGGCCTCGCCCGAGGCTTCGAGCTGGCGGACAATGCCATTGACGATGCGCTCGATCCGCTCATCATCGACCGGGCGCTTGCGCAGCGCGATACGCACCGAGCGGGCGAGCTTATCGCGGTCAAACGCGACGCGCCGTTGATCGGCCTTGACCACCACCAGATCGCGCAACTGCACCCGCTCGATGGTGGTGAAACGCTGGCTGCATTGCGGGCAGAAGCGCCGCCGCCGGATCGCACTGCCATCATCCGACGGGCGGCTGTCTTTGACCTGACTATCAGCCTCCCCACAAAACGGGCACCGCATTTTTTCGCTCCTGTTGGCCCGGGCGAACCCTGGTGGCCCGATTAACGATAAATCGGGAAGCGGGCGCAGAGTTCCTGGACCTTGGCGCCAATTTCCGCTTCGACCGCGTCATTGCTGCCGTCATTGGAGGCCGACAAGCCATCCAGCACCGCGACGATATACTGGCCGATGATGCGAAACTCCTCGGTGCCAAAGCCACGGCTGGTTGCCGCCGGGGTGCCGAGGCGAATGCCCGAGGTGATCGCGGGTTTGGCTGGATCGAACGGGATGGCGTTTTTATTGGCGGTGATATGGGCGCGCTCGAGCGAGGCTTCGGCGGCTTTGCCGGTGACATTTTTCGGGCGCAAATCGACCAGCATCAAATGGCAGTCCGTGCCGCCAGTGACGATATCGACACCGCCTTCGACCAGGCTGGCGGCGAGGATTTTCGCGTTCTCGGCCAGAGCGCGCTGATAGGTGCGAAACTCAGGACGCAGGGCTTCACCGAAGGCAACGGCTTTGGCGGCGATGACATGCATCAGCGGCCCGCCTTGCAGGCCGGGGAACACGGCGGAGTTGAATTTTTTGCCCAACTCAGGATCGTTCGAGAGGATCATGCCGCCGCGCGGGCCGCGCAGGGTTTTATGGGTGGTGGTGGTGACCACATGGGCGTGCGGCAGCGGCGAGGGAGACAGGCCCGCCGCGACCAGCCCGGCGAAATGGGCCATATCGACCATGAAATAGGCGCCAACCTCATCGGCCAAAGCGCGGAAGCGGGCGAAATCGATGAAGCGCGGATAGGCTGAGCCGCCAGCGATGATCAGACGCGGCTTGTGAGCGCGGGCGAGGGATTCCAGCTCGTCATAATCGATCAGGCCGGTATCGGCGCGCACGCCATATTGAACCGGCTTGAACCATTTGCCCGAGAGATTGGGCGCGGCACCATGGGTCAGATGACCGCCTGCGGCGAGCGACATGCCGAGAATCGTGTCACCGGCATTGAGGAGGGCCAGAAACACCGCCTGATTCGCTTGCGCGCCGGAATGGGGCTGCACATTGGCGTAGGCGCAGTCAAACAGTTGTTTGGCGCGGTCAATCGCGAGCTGTTCGGCGACATCCACCGCGCCGCAGCCGCCATAATAGCGCTTACCCGGATAGCCTTCGGCGTATTTGTTGGTCAGTACCGAGCCTTGGGCTTCCAGCACCGCGCGCGAGACGATGTTTTCCGAGGCGATCAGCTCGATCCCGTCCTGCTGGCGCACCAATTCGCGGTTGATCGCGGCGGCGAGTTCGGGATCGGTTTCGGCCAAGGGGGCCGTGAAAAAACGATCAAGGCTGGCGGCGGGACGGTGCTGGTTCATCAAAGGCTCCGAAAATCAGGGCGTCAGGTTGAGTTTGGCGAGGCGCTTATCATGGCGCCCGCCTTCATAGGCGGTATTGAGGAAAATGGTTAGACAGTCGAGGGCGACTTGCTCGCCGGTCAGGCGCGCGCCGAGGGCGAGGACATTGGCGTTGTTATGCTGGCGGGCGAGCCTGGCTTCGGTGGTGTCGCGCGCTTGGGCGCAGCGAATGGTCGGGTGGCGGTTGGCGGCGAGCGCCATGCCAATGCCGGTGCCACAGACCAGCAAGCCGAGGGCGGCATGGCCTGCTTCGATTTCGCGGCAGGCTTTATGCGCGAAATCGGGGTAATCGCAACTGGTGCTCGAATGGGTGCCGCAATCGATCACCGTCCAGCCTGCATCACGCGCGGCTTGGGCGAGTTGATCCTTGAGCAAATAGCCAGCGTGATCGGCGCCGACGACGAGGGTGCGTTGGATGTCCATGATCATGCTTTAGCACGCAAGGCTGCCGGGGTGAAACCATGGATTGGCAAGGCTGGGGCTTGCGGCCTATTATATTGGTAATAAAGCCGGAACAGCTTAACAGCGGGAGCCTTCATGATCACAGGGACATTTCCAGCGACACGGCTGCGGCGCAACCGGGTGGATGGTGCGACGCGCCGGATGGTGGCGGAGACCAGCCTGTCGGTTGATCATTTGATTTGGCCGATTTTCATTCGCACCGGCGCGGGCGATCCGACCCCGATCAAGACCATGCCGGGGGTGACGCGGGTCGGGTTGGATCGGCTGGTCGCGCATGTGGCGGAGGCGGTGCAACTGGGGATTCCGGCGATTGCGCTGTTTCCGGCGATGCCGCCCGGCTCGAAGGATGCTGAGGGCAGTGAGGCGCTTAACCCGGATAATTTGATCTGTCAGGCGGCTCGCTTGCTCAAGGCGGCCTATCCCGATTTGCTGCTGGTCGGCGATGTCGCGCTCGATCCTTATACTGATCATGGGCATGATGGGGTGTTGCGCGCGGGCTATGTGGCGAATGATGAGTCGGTGGCGATTTTGACGCGCCAGGCGGTTAATCAGGCGATGGCGGGGATTGATATTATCGCCCCCTCGGACATGATGGATGGGCGGGTGGCGGCGATCCGCGCGGCTTTGGATCAGGCCGGGCAGATTCATACGCGGATTATGAGTTATGCCGCGAAATATGCATCGAGTTTTTATGGACCGTTCCGCGAGGCGCTGGGCTCGCAGGCCGCGCTCAAGGGCGATAAAAAAACCTATCAGATGAACCCGGCCAATAGTGATGAGGCGCTGCGCGAGGTGGCGATGGATTTGGCCGAGGGGGCGGATATGGTGATGGTCAAGCCGGGCATGCCGTATTTGGATATTGTGCGGCGGGTGCATGATGAATTTCGCGTGCCGGTTTTCGCGTATCAGGTGTCGGGTGAGTATGCGATGCTGGCGACGGCGATGGAGCAAGGGCTGATTGATCGCGAGCGCGGGATTATCGAGACGCTGATCGGGTTTCGCCGCGCGGGTGCGGCGGGGATTCTCTCCTATTTCGCGGTGGAGGCTGCGCGGATTTTGCGGGCTCGGTGAGGGTTGGCGATTTAGCTCAGTGCGTGATGCACCGAGCGCGCACCGCGGAGCAGGCCTTCGGTGCTCAGATCTTCGTCGAGGTCGGGCCAATGGATGCCGCCTCCGGCTCCGGCGGGTTGCCAATGATTCCGCTGTTCTGGTGTGGCGTTAAGCAGGCGCGGAAACCACGCCAGAGGTGCGGCGATGGTGCGGCCATCCATGAGGCCGACGATGAGTTCATCATCGGTTACGGCGACGGTGCGGACCCGGATATCCGGGGCATCAGTTTCGGCCAAAAAAACCATGCCAACTCTCCAAAAACATCTGCCGGTGTTCGCGGGTCATCCGTAAAATGACGCCGAGTTCTCTGGGTGAGAACCCGGCGCTTGATGCTGTCGGCGGAGCGAATAGAGGGCTAAGCGATGGCGTGATAGGCGACCAGCACCACCACCGCGCCGACGATGGCGACGAGGAGGCTGTAGAGGTTGAGGCCGGTGACGCCGGCACCGCCGAACAGGTGGAAGAGGAAGCCGCCGACGATGGCGCCGATGATGCCGAGCACGATATCGATAATGAAGCCTGAGCCGGTGCGATTGACGATTTTACTGGCGATGAAGCCCGCGATCAGACCGAGAATGATCCAACTGATAAAGCCCATAGTGTCACCTCATGATTATGATCGGTTCCGAACAGTGGCAGAGAGGTTCGGGTTTGGCAATGAGAGATCAGGTCCGATCACCGCGGAGCGTATCTTTGGTTTTACCAACGGCTTTTTGGGTTTTACCGACGGCTTTATCGGCTTTGCCTTCGACCCGTAATTTATCATTGCCGGTGACTTTGCCGGTCGTGTCTTTGACGCTGCCTTTGATTTCGTTGGCAGTGCCTTTGATCCGATTATGATCGACCATGACGATGCTCCTCGCATGACGCGATCGGCCAGATTACCGATCGCATAGGTTAGGAGTGGGAAATGGGATCAGCCGTTAGCGGCTGCCAGGGCCCGCGCTGATTACTGGCCGAATTGTCATAGGATGGTTAGGTTTAGCCCATGCCGAGGGCGCGTTTATAGACATCGAGCAAGGTTTCCTGCTCCTCGATATCGGCGGGTTCCTGTTTGCGCAGGCGGATCAGTTGGCGCAGCACTTTGACGTCAAAGCCGGCCGATTTGGCTTCGGAATAAATATCCTTGATGTCTGAACTCAGCGCTTTGCGTTCCTCCTCCAGGCGCTCGATCCGCTCGACAATGCTTTTCAGCCGGTCGGCGGCGATATTGCCGGTGGTCGCGTGGTCGGATTGGGATTTATCAGCAGTGTCGAAGGCCATTTTTCGCTCCGGTGCAGGGAGCGGGCGGGATAGAGCGCGCACGGCAATGGGTCAATGGTCGGGGGTGTGCGGAGCGGCGGCAGCGAAGGCGGCTTGCTGCTCGGGTGAGGCGGGGGCCTGATATTTTGCCTGCCAATCGCGATAGGGCATGCCGTAAATCAGTTCGCGGGCTTGCGGGTCGGTGAGGGTGACGCCGCGCTGGTCGGCTTCCTCGCGATACCAGCGCGACAGGCAGTTGCGGCAGAAACCCGCCAGATTCATCATGTCGATATTCTGCACATCGGTGCGCGCTTGCAAATGCGCGATCAGGCGGCGGAAGGCAGCGGCCTGGAACTCGGTGGTTTGGTCCATGATGGTTCTCCAATCGTTTGCAGTCAGGGATGATGATCGGGCGGTGCGGTTGCAGTGAGGTGGCAATGCGTGCTGGAATTTGCCATAGCAGGAGCGAAACAGGGGACATAGGCATGACATCACGGTTGCGCAGGCATCGACGCACGAAAATCATCGCGACGATTGGGCCCGCCAGTTCGAGTTTGGAGATGCTCACCCAGTTGTTTGAGGCTGGGGCTGATATGTTTCGGTTGAATTTCAGCCATGGCAGCCATGCCGACCACGCTGAGCGGATTGAGATGATCCGCGCGCTGGAGCGCAAAATGGGTCGCCCGATTGGGATTTTGGCCGATGTGCAGGGGCCGAAATTGCGAGTGGGGCAGTTCCAAGGGGGGCGGGTGCAGCTGCAAGCCGGGCAGAGTTTTCAGCTCGATTTGAGCGCCGCACCTGGCGATACCCGCCGGGTTAATTTGCCGCATCCCGAAATTATCGCCGCCGCCGGGATTGGTACCACGCTCCTGCTCGATGACGGCAAATTGCGGCTGCGGGTGACCCGCAAGCGCGAGGATCATTTGCTGACCGAAGTGCTGAACGGCGCGGTGCTGTCGGATCGCAAGGGCGTTAATGTGCCTGACGTGGTGCTGCCGATCCCGGCTTTGACCGTGAAAGATCGGGCGGATTTGGATTTCGTGCTGGCGTTGGGCATTGAATATATCGGGCTGTCTTTTGTGCAGCGGCCCGAGGATGTGATGGAAGCCAAGGCCATTGCCAATGGCCGGGCTTTGGTGATGACCAAAATGGAAAAGCCGCAGGCGCTTGATAATTTGGACGCGATTTTGGATGCGTCCGATGCGGTGATGGTCGCGCGCGGTGATTTGGGCGTGGAGTTGCCCGCCGAGGAAGTGCCGATTGCGCAAAAGCGGATTATTCGTGCCGCCCAACGGCGCGGCCTGCCGGTGGTGGTCGCGACCCAGATGTTAGAGAGCATGATCAGCGCCCCTGCCCCCACCCGCGCCGAAGCCTCTGACGTGGCGACGGCGGTGTTTGATGGCGCGGATGCGGTGATGCTGTCTGCCGAGACCGCAGCCGGCCAATATCC
>JAJZEG010000159.1 GCA_021828605.1 Pseudomonadota bacterium
GGTGTCATGATGTTTGCGCCCGGCATTGAAGACCAGCAGCAGCGCGTCACCCAGATTGGCGACCATCAGATCATCGACGATGCCGCCCTGATCATTGGTGAGGAGCGTGTAACGCTGCCGCCCCGGCTTCAGGCCGCTGATGTCGCCGGTGACCACCCGTTCGAGGGCTGTTGCAGCATCCGGGCCGGTGAGCAGAGCGGGGCCCATATGCGAGACATCGAATAAAGCGGCTTGGGCTCGGCACTGCAAATGTTCAGCGAGAATGCCCTGATACTGCAAGGGCATTGCATAGCCAGCGAAATCGACCATGCGCGCGCCCGCTTCCCGATGCAGCGCATCGAGCGGTGTGGTCAACAAAATGGATTCGGACATTCTATGCTCCACGCGGTCAGCGAACGGGTGCAACACCGTTCCTTCTGACCCCCCTCTGTCGCGGAACCTGAGAGATTGGCCTGAACGATGTTCAGGCTTTACCCCGTGGGTGCGGCGCAAGCGCCGGCTTTCCAGAGATTCGCCACCCGCGCGGTCCATTTGCCTGAGCGTTTCCGGGGGCCGGTTGCGCCTTCGGCGGCGGTGATCGGGTCAAACCAACCCAAGCCGCACTCTCCCGCGAAGGAGATTGAATATCTGCACCTTGAGTGAGTCGCGGCCGAAAAGCAAGCCGCATCGCTCCGTTTCGAGGGTTAGATTTTCAGGTTGAGCATCGATCCGCGCGGCAGATTTGATGGAAATGGCGGCGCTGATGGCGGTGGGGCGGGCTGCGCCGTGTCCGCCAGACGGAGCACGGCCCATTTTGCCGAGGGTTTGGCCTCGGCGGGTTTTGAGTCGGTGGGCTTTGCATCAGGCGGCGTTCGCAGCGTGAGGGGCGCTGCGGCGTCAGGCCCGACGCGGACCGGGGCGGAAAAGGCCGAGAGGGATGCGGTTGCGATCATGGCGAGGAGTATGAGGATCATTCCTCAAGATAAAGTTAATTTTTGCTCCTTCGCCATGCACTCAAGGCTGTATTTTTATCAATTGGTTAAAATCGGGTCCTTAAAATCAGGGGTACAAGCGAGTCGATTCCCATTGGTCGGCGCGCCGGGTGAACAGCACCCGATCATGCAAGCGAAAATCGCGGTCTTGCCAGAACTCGATGGCTTCAGGGCGGACGCGCCAGCCGGACCAATGCGGCGGGCGCGGCACCTCGCCATCGGCATAGCGGGCGATGGCGGATTCCAGACGTTGTTCCAACATCGAACGGTCGACCAAGGGACGGGATTGGTCCGACGCCCAGGCGCCGATGCGCGATAAACGCGGGCGGCTGGTGAAATACTCATCGGCCTCGGCAGCGGAGACCGGGGTGGCGGCGCCTTCGATGCGGATCTGGCGTTTGAGGGTTTTCCAATGGAATAAAAGGGCCACATGAGGGTTGGCGGCAATTTCCAGCGATTTGCGGCTGTCGAGATTTGTATAAAAAACAAAACCGTCAATATCCCATGATTTCAAGAGCACGATTCGTGCTGATGGACGGCCATCGGAGGTTGTGGTAGCGACGGTCATGGCGTTTGGATCGTTGATTTCAAAGGATTTTGCCGCCTCGATCCAGGCGCCAAACAGGGTAAACGGGTCGCTAAGACGATCAATCATGACGCGGCCTCCGGCTAGGGTGGACTTGATATGGGATACTGGCTTGTGCCACCACCCTGGGGCACTGACGATACCGATGCCAGATTGGAGAGCGATATGCATGAACCGGATTCGACATTGCCCATCACCGGCAGTTTGATGCAAGGCAAGCGTGGCGTGATCATGGGCGTCGCGAACAACCGCTCAATCGCCTGGGCGATTGCCCAGGCGGTGGCGGCGCAGGGCGGTGAGCTTGCTTTCACCTATCAAGGTGAGACGTTGGAAAAGCGGATCAGGCCGCTGGCCGAATCGATTGGCGCGGATTTGTTGATCCCGTGCGATGTCAGCGATGATGCGGCGCTGGATGCGGCGTTCAACAGCATCGCCGCGCGCTGGCCGAAGATCGATTTTCTGGTTCATGCGATTGGCTTCGCCGATAAGCAATATTTACGCGGTCGCTATGTCGATACGCCGCGTGAGGCGTTTTTGCAGGCGATGGATATTTCCTGCTTTTCATTCACGGCGGCGGCGCAGCGCGCGGGGGCGCTGATGACCGAGGGTGGGTCGATGGTGACGCTGACCTATTTGGGCGCGGAACGGGTGACGCCGCATTATAATGTGATGGGGGTGGCGAAGGCGGCTTTGGAATCCTCGGTGCGCTATTTGGCGGCGGATTTTGGTGCGAATGCGATCCGGGTGAATGGCATTAGTGCTGGTCCGATCAAGACGCTGGCGGCATCGGGGATTGGCGATTTCAGCTATATTTTGAAATGGAACCAGTATAACGCCCCGCTCGAGCGCAATGTCGGGCTCGAAGAGGTTGGGGCGTCGGGACTGTATTTATTGTCCGATTTGTCGCGCGGGGTGACCGGCGAGATCCATCATGTCGATTGCGGCTATCATATTGTTGGGATGAAGAACCCGAACGCGCCGGATATCGATGCGACCGGGCGCGGCTCGGAATGAACGCTTGTTGGCCGCGCTTATAGCGGCTTGTGGGCCCGGTCGATCAGGCGCGACAATAAACCTGGCTTTTTGGGCCTGGCTTGGGGGGCTGATTTTTGCGCCGCTTTGGCTTCCTGGGCGGCTTTGGATTTAAGCCAGTCATCGAGCGACATGTCGGCCTTGGCGGCGCGTTTGCGTTCATAGTCGAGTTGGGCATCGGTCATTTTGCGGGTCATCAGCGGCATCTGCCAGAGGTCTGCGCGCGCATCAAGCCCATGGCGTTTGTTTTACGGTGCTGTCGCGCCGATCCGCTTGAGCACCAGCCGTTCTAACGCGCCGAGGACGGCGTAGATGGCGATTCCGGTGAGGGCCAGAAGGGCGAGGGAAGCGAACATGCGCGGGATTTCCAGCCGGTATCCGGCTTCGAGGATGCGCCCGGCGAGGCCAGAGGCGAAACCGCCCGAGCTGGCGACAAATTCAGCGACCACGGCGCCGACCAGGGCTAGCGTGCCGGCGATGCGCAGCCCGGCCAGGAAATAAGGCAGGGCCGAGGGCAAGCGCAGCCAGAAAATAATTTGCCAACGCGTTGCTCCGTTGAGCCGGAATAAATCAAGCAGAGCGGGGGGCGTGGCAGCAAAGCCGGCGGCGGTGTTGGAGAGGACCGGGAAAAATCCAACAATGGTCGCGCACATCACCAGGGCAAGAAATTGTTGGTGTACCCAAATGATAATCAACGGCGCGAGCGCCACCACCGGGGTGACTTGCAGCACCACCGCCCAAGGTTGGATCGCAGCCCGGGTCCAGCGGCTGGCGGCCATGCCGAGGGCCAGGATCATGCCAAGCAAGGCGGCGGCGAGCAGGGCGGCGGCGGCGATGCTGAGGGTTGCTGCGAGCGAGATCAACAATGATTGCCAATCGGCGGTGAAGGCCGCGATGATCGCGATCGGTCCGGGCAGCACGTAAGGCGGGACATGCAAAACGACGACGCTCGCCTGCCAGATGAACAGGCCGAGCAGGCCAAACAGGATCGGGGCCCAGCGCTCGATGGTCATGAGGGCAGCATCAGCGTGGCGAGATCGGCAGCGATGGCGTTGATCAGCCTGGCCATTCCCGGATCGGTGCGGCGGGCGGTATTGGATTCGGGAATGGTATTTTGCTCAAAGCCCGCGCGGATTCCGGCGATTTTGCCAGGGCGGGGCGTCATGATCACGATTTGGCTCGCGAGGAAGGCGGCTTCATAGATTGAATGGGTCACAAAGACCACGGTGGTGCCAGCCTCAATGCATAGGCGACGCACATCTTCTTGCAGGCGGTGGCGGGTGAATTCATCGAGGGCGGCGAAGGGTTCGTCCATCAGTAACAAGCGGGGTCGGGCGATCATGGCGCGGGCAATGGCGACGCGCATGCGCATGCCGCCGGATAAGCCCGATGGTTTGGTCTGTTCGAACCCAGCCAAACCGAGATTGGCTAGGAGTTGATGGATTTCGGCCTGGCTTTCCGAGCGCGACCGACCCGCGATGCGCAGGGGTAAAAACACGTTTTCGGTGGCATCCGCCCAGGGTAGCAAGGTGGCGTCCTGGAATACGAAGCCGATTTCGCCGGAGCGCGGCTTTGCGCCGCCATCCCAATCGATATGGCCTTGATCGGGTTGATCGAGCCCGGCGAGAATTCGCAGCAAGGTTGATTTACCGCAGCCTGACGGGCCGAGCAGCACCACAAAGCTGCCAGCGGTGATGGTCAGATTGATCCTATCGAGCGCCAGTGTGCCGTTGGCAAAGCGTCGGGTGATGCCGTTAGCTACTAACATTGCAGAGCAAATCTCATGATTTGCTGTGATCGACAAATTGGGTGGTGAAGGCGGCGCGCCAGTCAAAGCCTTTTTTATATAGACCTGCTTTCTGCATTTGGTGATAAAAATCCTGCCAGCGTGCCGGTGTCATCGCACCGATGCCTTGGGTCAAGGCGTCGCCTGAATCGACGATTCCTTTGGATTTGAGGGCATTATAGCCAAAGCGCAGCAGCGCCATCGACATATCGGGATTGGCTTTGCGAATGGCGGCGAAGGCGGGTGCGGGATTGCCGTTCAGATAGGATTGCCAGCCTTGCATCGAGGCTTCGATGAAGCGGCGGACCAGATCCGGGTTGTGCGCGACGAGATGATCGGAGGTGGCGATCAGTTCGGCGTACCCATCAAAGCCGGACTGGGCGAGGCTGAGCACCACCGGAAAATGGCCGGTTTTTTGCTTGATCAAAAACGGCTCGGAGGTGAGATAACCTTGGATGGCCAGGTTTTTATTGACGAAAAACGGCGCCATATTGAAATCATAGGGTCGAATTTGACTATTAGTGTAATGGTATTTTTGTTTGAGAAATAGCCACCAGCTTGATCGTGTATCGGCGGAAATCGCGATGGGGCGACCGCGCAGGCGGGCGAAACTGGTCTCATCGGTGCTGCGATGGGCGAGCAGGACATCGGGGTCTTTTTGGAAAATGGCGGCGATGGCAACGAAAGGGATATGCTGCTGGACAAAATTAAAGGCCAGGAACGCGTTGGAGGTGATGTCGAAATCCAGCCGACCGGCGAGGAGGAGTTGGGCGTTATTGACCTGCGGGCCGCCTTGGCGGATCGACACGTCGAGGCCGTATTTGCGATAGAGGCCGGTGGCCTGGGCTTGATAAAAGCCGCCATATTCGGCTTCGGCGCGCCAATCGAGGCCGAAGGTTATTTTTTGCAGTTTTGCGCCGGCGAGTGCCGGATGGCTGGCGCCGAGGCTGAGCAGGGTGGCGAGGGTGCCAATCAGGCGACGCGACAAACCCATGGATGGTCTCCAATGTTTGATCCGTTTAATCAGAGGGAGATTAGCGGGCATCGTGGTTTTGCGATAGGGTTAATAAAGCGATCATCACCTAGAGTTAGCGCCGGGATTATGGGGTCAGGTCGAAAATAGGAGCGAAAAATGGAGCCGCGGATCAAAGCGGGGATTTGGGTGCAAATGGCGCTGCGTCTGGGCACCGCTGATAATAAGCCGGGGATGGTGCTGCATCGGGGTGACGCCGATGCGGGCGGGGTGCTGGTGGTGCTGCGCAGCCGGGCTGGATTGTCGATATTGAGCCAGACCCGCGATGATCAGGGGGGTGCGGCTTGGATGCGGGTTCATCCGGCACCGGTCGATCAGGCGCGTGCGGATGCGTATGTCGAGCGGCAGCTTGGTCGTGATCCGGATTTATGGGTGCTGGAATTTGATGCGGCGGATGATCTGCCGCCGTTTGAGGCGAAGATTGTGTGAGGGACGCATCGGCTGATGCGCCCCTCGGTTTTTGGTTGGTTGTTGATGTTATCGATTAGAGCGGCAGATGGGCATGGATCGCGAGGTTAAGCACGATCGCGTAGGTGAGGTACATGAGCCAGAGACCGGTAGCCAGATGGGCGAGGCCGAGTGCTTTTTTGCTCAAGGGCATGAATAGATCGAGGCAGTAGAAGAACTCGAAGAAATACACAAAGCACAGGCCAACAAAAAGAATGGCCACCTCGACGTCGCCGACATGCGAAAACACGATAAAGCCGAGCAAGGAGACCAGGAAGAAGGCAACGGACATGAAGCCGTTGGGCCTGATATCGCCACCGCGCATGCGGCTTAATCCCATGGCAAACCAATGAACACCGAACACGGTGGTTTCAATGCCCGCAGCATAGAGCGGGGCGCCATGGAAAACATGGAACCAGGTGAGGCCGACCAGGATATAGGTGCCGCATAGGAATTGCAGAAAGCCGGGCATCCAGAAGCCCCACCAACCATTGGTGATTTCGGTTGCTGGCGTTTTTTCGGGATAGTTGAACAGCTCCTGCGGTCCGAAAATCAGATATCCGGTGCCGAGACCGAAGAAAGCGAGGCCGAGCGGCACATAGGCCGAGATCGGGAAGCTAAAGCTAGCTGGTGTCATAAAGTCCCCCAGTGAGTGGTGCCTAACCAAGCTACGCGATGAGCGTTGGCTGGTCTGTGGCTGATGGATTATTATTTGCAATATTCTGTCGATTTTGTCGGATCGCGCTCAGAGCATGGCAGAAGCCCTTTCAGTGTTAGTGTGTTGATTGTAAGCCGGTGGCGGGATGCGCACCGGATACGCTTCGTCCATCGACGCGCAACAGGCGACGGTGGATGGAGTTAGAAGAGAATGAATGGATGATCACTGTTTTGTTGCGGTGCCGAGACGGTGAACGGCGGCGGCGGCGCGGGCGTTGAGGTGGTGATTTTCGCGCGCGGCATAATCGATGATTTTGGCGCGCATTCGCGGTTCCCAGAATTTTGTAAGATGATTGGCGATTTCGGTGATCGCCTCGTCCTCGGGGCGCGAGGCGAAGAAAGTGGCGATCTGGTTAGCCATATAAGCCAGTTTTTCAACTTGATGATCAGGCGACATCGGCGATCATTTCCAGTTCGATGCGAGACGGGTGGGTGAAGACTTCAAAACCATCATCGCGGGCGATGGCGGCGAGGGTGATGCCGGCCTGCTCGGCGGCGCGGATGGCGTGGGCGGTGGGCACCGAGACCGCGACGATGATCGGGGCGCCGAGCCCGCCGCATTTTTGGATCAGTTCAATCGAGACCCGGCTAGTTAGTAAAACGGCACCGAGTGCGCCAGGACGATTTTGCTGCGCTAACGCGCCGATGATTTTGTCAAGCGCATTATGACGACCGACATCCTCGCGGACCAGGACATCGTGCCCCGCTTGGTAAAAGCCAGCGGCATGGACGCCGTGGGTTTGGGCATTGAGCGATTGCGCGCGCGCCATATCGCGCATCGCGGTCATGATCGCTGGTGCCGATAGTTGGAGGGCTGAGCTTACCGCGGGGATATCGCGCGTGGCTTCGGCGAGGCTTTCCAGGCCGCACAGGCCGCAGCCCAGCGCACCCGCGAGGTGGCGGCGGCGTTGGGTGAGGCGGGTTGCGACATCATGCGCGACTTGTAAGCGGCACTCGATACCTTGTTCGACTGTAACGAAATCGCACTGAATAATATCGGCGGGATGGTCGATGATATGTTCGCTCAGGCTGAAGCCGATGGCGAAATCGAGCAGATCAGCAGGGGTCGCCATCATCACCGCGTAGCCGACCTGATTATAGCTGAGAGCGACAGCGACTTCGTTGGGCACAATGCGATCAATCCGCGTGTGCGCGCCATGACGATAGGCGTCGGCGCGCACGCGAATGCCCGATTTGGGGAGGGTAGAATCGGGCAAAGCGGGGGGCGGCGTGGCGATCATTCGGCGGCGATGGCGATTTGGCGGGTGTTGCGGTTTAATGTGGCATAAGCGATTTGCGCGTCGGTTGGACCGTTCGAGAGAGAGATTTGCACGGCGGTTACTTTATATTCGGGGCAGTTGGTGGCCCAATCCGAGTAATCGGTGGTGACGATATTGGCCATGGTCATCGGATGGTGGAAGGTGGTGTACACCACGCCCGGGGCGACGCGCTCGGTGACTTTGGCGCGCAGCGAGGTTTCGCCCGCGCGGCTCGCGATTTTAACCCAAGCGCCATCGATCACGCCGCGCGTCTCAGCATCGAAGGGGTGGATTTCGAGCAAATCCTCCTGGTGCCAGGCGGTGTTTTCGGTGCGCCTGGTTTGCGCACCCACATTATATTGGCTGAGAATGCGCCCGGTGGTGAGCAATAGCGGGAAACGCGGGCCAACTTTCTCATCGGTCGCGACATAGTCGGTGACGAAAAACCGCCCTTCGCCGCGCACGAAATGACCGATATGCATCACCGGCGTGCCATCCGGCGCGGCGTCGTTGCACGGCCATTGCACCGAGCCTTCGCGTTCGAGCAGATCGAACGAGACGCCGGCGAAGCTTGGGGTCAGGCGAGCGATTTCATCCATGATTTCGCTCGGATGCTGGTAGTTCATCGAATAACCCAGAGCGTTGGCGAGAAGCTGGGTGATTTCCCAATCCTCAAAACCGTTTTTCGGCGCCATGACTTTGCGCACGCGCTGGATGCGGCGTTCGGCATTGGTGAAGGTGCCGTCTTTTTCGAGGAAGGTCGAGCCGGGGAGAAACACATGGGCGAATTGCGCGGTTTCGTTCAGGAATAAATCCTGCACCACCACGCATTCCATCGCCGACAGGCCGGCGGTGATATGTTTGATGTCAGGATCCGATTGGGCGATGTCCTCGCCTTGAATATAGAGGCCCTTGAAGGTGCCATCGATTGCGGCATCGAGCATGTTGGGAATGCGCAGGCCAGGTTCGGGCTCGATGGTCACACCCCAAGCCTGTTCAAAGCTTTCACGCACATCGGTGATGCTAACATGACGGTAGCCAGGAAGCTCGTGCGGGAAGCTGCCCATATCGCAACTGCCTTGCACGTTGTTTTGTCCGCGTAATGGATTTATTCCGACACCAGGGCGGCCGAGATTGCCGGTGGCCATGGCGAGATTGGCCAGAGCGAGCACGGCGGTGGTGCCTTGGCTATGCTCGGTGATGCCAAGGCCATAATAGACCGCGCCATTGGCGCTGTTGGCATAGAGGCGGGCGGCTTGCCGCACCAGATCAGGATCGACGCCGGTGGTTTGCGCGAGGGCTTGCGGGCTGTTTTGTGGCAGGCTGACATGCTCTTGCCATTGGGCGAAGGAATCGGCATCGCAGCGCGCGCGGACGAAATCGGTATCGAGCAGATTTTCGGTGACGATCACATGGGCCAGCGCCGTTAGGATCGCAACATTGGTGCCGGGGCGAGTGGGCAGATGTAAGGCGGCTTCGATATGCGGGGTTCGCACCATGTCGATCCGGCGCGGGTCGATCACGATCAGTTTTGCGCCCTCGCGTAGGCGTTTTTTCATCCGCGAGGCGAACACCGGATGGCCATCGGTCGGGTTGGCGCCGATGAGCAAAATTACATCGGTCTGCTCGATACTATCGAAATCCTGGGTGCCCGCCGAGGTGCCGAAGGCGGCGCTCAGCCCGTAGCCGGTGGGCGAATGGCAGACCCGGGCACAGGTATCGACATTGTTATTACCAAATCCGGCGCGAACCAGTTTTTGCACCAAATAGGTTTCCTCATTGGTGCAGCGCGAAGACGTGATGCCGCCGACGGCACTGCGGCCATATTTGGTTTGGATGCGTTTGAACTCGGCGGCGGTATAGGCGATGGCTTCATCCCACGAGACTTCGCGCCAGGGATCGGTGATGGCGGCGCGGATCATCGGCTTGGTGATCCGGTCCTGATGGGTGGCATAGCCCCAGGCGAAGCGACCTTTGACGCAGGAATGGCCGTGATTGGCTTTGCCATCTTTGTAAGGCACCATGCGCACCAGCTGATCGCCGCGCATTTCGGCTTTGAACGAACAGCAAACGCCGCAATAGGC
>JAJZEG010000070.1 GCA_021828605.1 Pseudomonadota bacterium
CGGGCCTTTGAAGTGCCGGTGACCGGCGGATTGGCGACACCCTTGCCGATGCCATGGACCGGGCCGCTGAGCTTTAATCCGCAGGGCACGGTTGTCGCTTATGACAAATTGGGGCGGTCGTTAAGCTCGTTTCACCGCAAGCATTATTTCGGTGGCCAGGCGGATAATATTTTCACCTATACGTTAGCGACCGGGGCGAGCACGCAAATCACCCATTGGAAGGGTGAGGATGCGTTCCCGATGTGGGTTGGTAACCGACTGTATTTTGCCTCGGATCGGGGCAAGAATGGTGTGCTTAATTTGTGGGAGCGCAATCTTAAAACTGGGGCGACTCACCAGATTAGCAATTTCCCAACCTATGACGTGAATTTCCCGAGTGCCAGTGCCTCGGGCATTGTGGTGTCGGATGGCGGGCAGCTGTATTTTTATTCGTTCGCAACCCATAAAATGGCGAAGGTGAGCGTGCGGGTGCCGCTGAGTGGTCGGCGGAGTTTGCCCTATACCTATGCCGCGTCGAAAATGATCCGGGCGGCGGGGTTGGCGCCGAATGGCAAGCTCGCGGTGTTTAGTGCGCGGGGCGCGTTGTTCACCGTGCCAGCGAAATATGGGCATACCACTGATTTGAGCGCCACGGTTGCGAGCAATGATCAGGACCCGGCTTGGTCGCCAAATGGTCGCTCGATTGCGTATATTCGCGATGCCGGGGTGGATAGCCAGCTGATGGTGCGCCGTGCCGATGGCGAGGGTGCGCCGCGCAGCCTGACCAAGAAGGGTAACCTCACCATCACCGGGCCGTTGGTTTGGAGCCCGAATGGTCATTGGTTGACCTATACCGATTCACGCCAGCGTTTGTGGGTGGTGAATGTTAAGTCTGGGGCGAGCCGGAAAATTGCCTCGGATCGGCAAATGATTATTGGCGCGTTTCAGGATGTCGCTTTTTCGCCGGACAGCCATTGGCTAGCGTTTTCCAAGCATTTGCCGAACCAGCTGCGCGGCCTGTTCATTGCGAATGTCGCGAGCGGCAAGCTGCATCAGATCAGCCAGGGCAATTTCAGTGATAGCCGTCCGGCCTTTTCCAAGGATGGGAAATATCTGTATTTTGTGTCGGCGCGGTTGGTTAACCCGGTGTTATCGAGCTACGATTTCAACGCGGCGGGTGTGGTGCCCGATGGGCTCTATGTGACGACGTTGCAGGCCAAGACGGCATCGCCGTTTGCGCCGCGCAGCCAGGTTGCGATGAGCAAAAAGGGTAAGGGCAAAAAACACGCTTCCAAGCATGGCAAATCCGCCAAGGGTAAAGGCAAGGGCAAGACCAAAATCAAGGCGGTGAAAATCGATTTCACCGGGCTGATCAAGCGGGCGGTGCAAGTGCCGGTGCCTGCGGCGAACATTACCCAGGTGGCGCAAGCCAAGGGTGTGGTGTTTTATGCAACCGTGCCGGTGCCAGTGCTTGGCGGGGCGATCCCGGGCGAGGCCGCGCAGCTTCGGGCATTTAGCCTGAAGAAGCGCAAAAGCATTACCTTGCTGGCCGGTATTGGCGGTGGGTTTTCGCTCTCGGCGGATGGTTCGACCTTGCTGGTGCAGCAAAAAGGCAAATGGATGGTGCTGCCCGCTGCCTATAATCCGCATCCCAAGCCCAAAGCGCTCGATACCAGCCATATGCAGATGCAGGTTGATCCGCGCGCGGAGTGGAATGAGATTTATGGCCAAGCCTGGCGGAATGTGCGCGACTATTTCGTTAATCCTGATCTGATCAAGCGGAAATGGGCGGTGATTGGTAAAAACTACCGGGCGTTATTGCCGCTGGTGCAGGACCGCGAAGATTTGAACTATATCATGGGCAACATGATTGGTTCATTGGGTGAGAGCCATATGTATATTTTCGGCGGGGATGTGGGTTGGAAATCGCCCGCGCAACCGACGGCGGGCCTGGGGGCTGAGTTTGCCCTCGACCAATCGGCTGGATTATACAAAATCAAGAGGATTTTCCGTGGGGATAACACGGTGCCGGGTTATTACGCGCCGCTGGCGCAGCCTGGGCTTAAGGTGAAGCAAGGCGACTATATTATTGCGATCAACGGGCGGAAATTGCGCGCACCCACCAGCCCTTATGCGCTGCTGCAAGGCACGCTGGGGCAGACGGTGCGTTTGACCCTGGCTGATGCGCCGAAGGGCAAGCCGTGGTCGATTTTGGTCAAGCCGGTGGTGAATAGCGAGAAATTGCATTTGCTGCACTGGATTAACGATAATCGGCGCGAGGTGAGCAAGCTCTCGGGTGGGAAGATTGGCTATATTTATCTAGATGACATGGAGGCCACGGGTCTGCATGAATTCGTTCGGCAATATTATAGCCAGCTGAACAAGCCGGGCCTGATTATTGATGATCGGTGGAATCTGGGCGGGTTTATTGATACGATTTTGTTCAATCAGCTGACCCAGAAAATGATTTCGGCCGATGTTAATCGTCATGGGTTTGCCTCGCAAAGCCCGAGCGATGCGTATTTCGGGCATATGGCCGCGCTGATTAATCATGGTTCGGCCTCGGATGGCGATATTTTCGCCTATCGGTTCCAGAAATATCACCTCGGGCCAACGATTGGCTCGCGGACCTGGGGCGGCGTGCGCGGCTATGATAATCAGTTCACCTTGCTCGATGGCGGCCAACAGGTTGTTTCGGAAATCGCCATGTATAATCTGGGGTCGAAATGGACGGTGGAGAATATCGGGGTGGTGCCCTCGATGAAGGTTGCGGTGAACCCTGGCTTGCTCGCGCGCAAGGGGCAGGACACCCAGGTTGAGGCGGCGGTGAAGGTGCTGATGCAGCAGATTTCGGCCCATAAGCCGGTATTGCCGGCGCCGCCTTCCTGGCATCCGGCATTTCCGATGCAGCCCGCTTATCCGCCCTGCCCGGTGAAAACCGGCAGCTGCCAATAAGGTCTAGAAGACGGCTAGGATTGAAGCCCCGCGTCATTAATCAATGGCGCGGGGTTTCATTTGTGGACACGGTTCCCATCTCGACAGGAGCAGTGAGTTCGGCCACATAGAGATGGTGCTTGAAGGAGTTGAGTATGCCCGATCAGATCGATAATCGCATTGTCGCCGATGAGGATGACGCGCCGGAGCCGACCCCGGAACAGGCGGAAAAATTGGTGGAAGCCGCAGAAAAGGCTTTGGCCGGTGGGCTCGAAGGGCGCTTGTTCAAGCAGCGCAAGGTGCTGATTTTTGGCGAAATCAACGACAAGGTTGCGCGTGTCGTGACGGCGCAGTTGCTGGCATTGGCCGGGGCTGAGGATGCGCCGATTGATGTGTTTGTGAATTCGCCCGGTGGCCATGTTGAGAGTGGTGATACCATTCATGACATGATCCGCTTTGTCAGTGCGGCGTCGCCAGTGCGCATGATCGGCACCGGCTGGGTGGCCAGTGCGGGCGCGTTGATTTTTCTGGCGGGCGTGAAAGAGCATCGATATTGCCTGCCCAATACAAGGTTTTTGCTGCATCAGCCGATGGGTGGGGTGCGTGGTCCGGCGACCGATATTGATATCGAGGCCAAGGAAATCATCAAAATGCGCGCGCGGATTAACCGGATTATCGCACGGGAAACCGGGCAGACCCTGGAACAGATTGAGCGCGATACCGACCGCAACCATTGGATGGGCGCCAAAGAGGCCATTGCCTATGGCATGGTGAATAAAATTATCGAAAACGCAACGGAAATTGGCTGATTAAGAAAGTGACGGCGCCCTGAACGCGGGTTCAGGGCGCTTTTTCATGCGCAAGCATATTTAGAAGCGCGTTAATCGCCCGCGAGCGATAATGTTCAGCGTGCTGGACGGTAAAATACCAGCGTTCGGGCAGAGGCACCGGCAAGGCGACCAGTTTGCCGGCGGCGATGGCATCCGCACAGACGGATTCTGATAGGATCGTGGCCCCTGCCCCGCCGATCACGGCGGTGAGCACCGAGCCGTTGGCGGGAAGTTCGATCGCGATATCAAGGTCGCCATAGCCGACCCCGAGTGCCGCCATCGCTTCGATAAACATTGCCCGCGTGCCCGAGCCGTCCTCGCGCAAGACCCAGCTGCCTGCCGCGAAGTCGGCGGGTTGCAGCGTATCGCGCTTGGCCCAGGGGTGATCGGGGGCCACGACCATCACCAGCCGGTCCTTGGTCAGTTTTTCGGCGATAATCGGGCCGCTGGGCATTTGGTCGGCCGGTCCTTCGACAAAGCCCAGTTCGGCGCGGCCTTCGATAATCGCGCAGGCGACCTCGGCGGAATTGCCGATGGAAACCGCGAGGCGCACGCCCGGATAAAGGCGGCGAAACGCCACCAGTTTGAGCGGCAATAAATGGTTGGCAATTGTTTGGCTTGCCATGATCGACAGGCGGCCCCGCACCAATCCGGCGAATTCGCGCATCGCGAGCCCCGCCGCGTCGGCGCGACCCAGAATGGCGCGGGCTTCATCGAGAAAAATCCGGCCCGCTTCGGTGAGCGCGATGCCGCGCCCGACCCGATGGAATAGCCGCAGGCCGAATTCGCGCTCTAACGCGGCGACCGCTGCCGAGGCGACCGATTGGGTGAGGCCGAGCGCCTCGGCAGCGCGGGTCATATGTTCGCGCTCGGCAATCGCTGCGAAAATGCGCAACTGCTCGAGTGTCATCGCACTCTAGATCAATATTGGTTTAGGTTGAATCGAACGATTCGACCCAAACCAATAAAATTGATCGCCAAACGAAGGCTGGAGCGTGATTGATGACAAGCAATCACGCTCTAGCTGAGATAACGCGCAGTTAAATGCGCCTCGAAATCGGCGGGGTCGAGTTTTTTGCCGGTGGCGCGCTGCAATAATTCATTAAAGCCGAACATCGAGCCCTGGCTATGCACATGGGTGCGCAGCCAGCCTAAAAGCGGCGAGAAATCACCTTGGGCCAAGGCAGCATCGAGCCCGGGCGTGGTACGGCGGGCAGCGGCCATCAATTGGGCGGCGGCCATGGCGCCGAGGGTGTAGGAGGGAAAATAGCCGAATAATTCGGCATACCAATGAATATCCTGCAAGCAGCCTTGCGCGTCATTGGGCGGGGTGATGCCGAGCAGGTCACGCATGCCCTGATTCCAGGCGCCGGGCAGGTCGGCGATGGATAAATCCCCGGCGATCAGGGCTTTTTCCAGGCGGAAGCGGAGAATGACATGGGCGGGATAGGTCATTTCATCGGCTTCGACCCGAATGAAACTCCGCTCCACCCGGCGCAGGCGGGCCGAGAGCCGCTCCGGGGTGAAGTCCTGCGGATCCTGGCCGAAACCGGCGGCGAGCACCGGCCCGAGATAGCTCAGATACGCATCTGAACGCGCCGCCTGCATTTCGATAATCAGCGATTGGCTCTCATGCACCGCCATGCCTGCGGCAGTGCCGACCAGTTGCCGCGCCTGGGCGCGGGGCAGGCCTGCCTCATAGAGGGCGTGGCCGGTTTCATGCAGCACGCCCATCAGGGCCGCGCAAAAATCGGTGTTATCATAGCGGGTGGTGATGCGGATGTCGGTGGGGGTACCACCGCAAAACGGGTGCAGCGAGCGATCGAGCCGGGCGCCGGTGAAATTAAGCCCGGCTTGAGAAGCGAGCTGGCGGCACAGGGCTTCTTGCGCTGCCTCGGCGAAGGGCGCGGTGCCGGGGGGATGCTGCTCGCGTTTGGACTGCACCGCCTCGGCCTGGGGCAGCGATTGGCGGAGAAAACTTTCGTAGCGCGCGAAAATCGGGGTGATTTCGGCCGCCGTGATGCCGGGCTGATAATGATCGATCAGCGCGTCATAAGGCGACAGGCCGGTGGCAGCGCTCAAGGCGGCGGCTTTTTCGCGGCTGAGGGCGAGCAAGGACGACAAAGCGGGCGCGACCATCGAGAAGTCAGACGCGGCGCGGGCGGCGCGCCAATGTTTTTCGCAGCTCGATGATTGCCGCGCGAGGGCTTCGACGAGGTCGGTCGGCAACACCACCGCTTGCTGATGGGCACGGTGCATCAGAGCGAGGTTGCGCGCGGCGATGGCGTCATCGGCGGGGGCCGAGGCGGCGGCGAGATCATCGGCAACCACCGGCTCGATCAGCATAGTGTGCGCAAGACCGGAGAGCAGCGCGATTTGATCGGCGCGCGCGGCAGCGCCGCCATCCGGCATGACTGCGGATTCGTCCCAGCCGAGCATGGAAATGGCTTCCTCGACCACCGCTTTGCGGGCGAAACGGGTGGTAAGGCGGTGATAGGCGCCGGCACTATTGGACATCTCGTTCATCAGCGCTCTTTCAGGATTTTTCTTGCATAGAAAAAGAACTCGAAAGGCACGACGAGCGCAAGGCCAAACCAGGTCAAGAAATATTGTTTCGAGTTATTCGGGGGGTGCGGCAGTGAAGCTGCGGGAATCGGGCCGCCAGCGAGTGGTTTAGGTCCAAGCGCGATTAAAGCGAAGAGGGCGACTCGGTGCAGGCCAAGCGCGTGGCCGATGATGCGGGCATCGAGGGTGTAGAAAATTCGCTTTTGCAGGTTGTTTTTGGCGCGGAACATGCCGAGCAATTGTTGGGTTTGCACATAGCCTGACACTTCGGTGGCGCCGGTGGGGAGCGGCAAATCATGCGGGGTGCGGCCTGGAACCCAGCCGAGATCGACCATCACGATTGCGCCGTCATTGCGCTGGAACGGCATAATCAGTTGGCCGCCTTGCACCGCGCCTTGCGGGAAGTTTTTGATTTGATCGCCGTACAATGCCGGATGGCCGAACAGCCAATGACCGGAGACCGCGACTTTTTGATACGGGTTGGGATGCGCTGGCAAGGCGATGGGCGGCGAAATCTGGGCGCGGGTAATTTGCGCCTGGGTGATGAGTTTGTGATGGTAGCGGTGGATTTGCCAAATACCGAGCGCAATGAAGCCGGCAAAAGCAAGGGCGCTGATCACGCCCATACCCACCAGCCGACGCCATCGCGCGGGCGGCGCGACGGCGTTGCTCATGGTTCAGGCCGCAGTGATGGCGCTGCGTCCGAAATAATAAATACAGACGAACAGAAACAACCAGACCACATCAACGAAATGCCAATACCAAGCAGCGGCTTCGAAGCCGAAATGGCGCTTGGGCGAAAACTGGCCTTTGATCGCGCGGAACAGGTTAACAATCAGGAAGCTGGTGCCGACGATGACATGGAAACCATGAAAGCCGGTGGCGATGAAGAACACCGAGGGGAAAATCCCGCCATGGTAAAAATTGAACGGCGAATGGGTATATTCGAAGGCCTGTCCGCAAAGGAAGGCGAGACCCAGGGCCACCGTGCAGGCCAGGCCTTGGATCATGCCGCGACGATCATTTTCGATCAACGCGTGATGCGACCAGGTGATAGTGGTGCCGGAGAGTAACAGCACCATGGTGTTGAACAAAGGCACGGCGAATGGGTCGATGGTGGTGACGTGCTGAGGCGGCCAGACCGGGGCGAAGGCGTAGCCCATATGGCTGGGGAAGAAAAAGAAGTTGAAATAGGCCCAGAAGAACGAAACAAAGAACATCACTTCCGAGGAGATGAACAAGGCCATGCCGTAGCGCAGGCCGATTTGGGTGATCAATTTATGCAGGCCGGGGGTGCGCGCTTCGCGGACCACGTCGCGCCACCAGACATACATGGTCGAGACCGCGCCGAGGAAACCGGCGATCAAGAACCAATAATTTTGGTAATGGGCGACGAAAATGATGCCGGTGGCGATCAGGATCGCGGAGATCGCGCCGCAAAGCGGCCAGATGCTGGGTTCGACCATGTGGTACGGGTGCGGCACATGCCCAACCACTTGATCGTCTGCTGTGTGTAGATCGCCACTCATATCTCGTCTCCCAGTATCTCGAATCCCGCGCGCGGCGGTTACCACATATGGCCGGTATAATAGAGCTTCGCGACCGCAATCGCGTAGATCATGACGCAAAGCCCAACCAGAAACGCCAACAACGCCTTGTTGCGACTTTTCCGGCGCCGAGCGAACTCGGCCTGCATTTCCGGTGTCCAGCCTTTACTGGTTTCAAGCGGTGTGGCGACGGGCTCGGGGGTCATATCAACGGATCCAATGATCGATCACCAGCGCGCCAAGCAAGGCGAACAGATAGATCAGGGAATATTTGAACGCGGCTTTCGCTGCGGCATCGCGATTGAGGCTGACGCCCGAGCGATCCTGTGGTTCGCGCAACACGGCGACGGCGTAATAGAGAAAGGCCGAGCTGAGGCCGAGGGCCGCGATCAAATAGACCGGGCCAGCCAGGCCGAGAGACCAAGGCAAAATCGAGATGGGTAACAGCAACGCCGTATAGATCAGGATTTCCCAGCGGGTACGCCGCGCGCCTTTGGCGACGGGCATCATCGGCACGCCTGCGCGCTCATAATCCTCGGAGGCGAACAAAGCGAGCGACCAGAAATGCGGCGGGGTCCAGAAGAAAATCAGCGCAAACATGAGCAGCGGCAAGGTCGAGATTGAACCGGTAGCCGCCGCCCAGCCGATGATCGGCGGGAAAGCCCCGGCGGCACCGCCGATGACGATGTTTTGAGGCGTCCGCCGCTTGAGCCACATGGTATAGATAAACACGTAAAACAGGATCGAGAGAGCGAGCACCGCCGCGGCGAGCGCGTTGCTTGCGAACCACATCAGCCCGACGCTGAGCAGGGCCAAAGTGATGCCGAAGGTCAGCGCCCCTTGCGGGCTGATTCGCCCTGCGGGGATCGGGCGTTGCGCGGTGCGGCGCATAATCGCGTCAATATCGCGATCATACCACATATTGATCGCCCCGGACGCGCCGGATCCGGCGGCGATGCTGATAATCACCGCAATGGCCAGCACCGGGTCGATCGGCACCGGGGCGACCAGCAAGCCCGCCGCGCCAGAAAACACCACCAGCGACATCACGCGCGGCTTGAGCAGCGCGATCCAATCGCGCGCGGTGCCGCCGAGCAAGGATTGATCGAACAAGGCCGGATCGATCAAGGCGTCGCCAACGGGTGCCGCCCGAGAGGCCGTTACCGGTTGGGGTATCGCGTTATTCATCGCTGTTATGACCTTGGCTCATGCCCATACGTCTCAGCGGATCACCGGCACGTCTTCAAACGTGTGATGCGGGGCGGGCGATGGCACGGTCCATTCCAGCGTGTTCGCACCCTCACCCCAGTAATTATCAGCCAGGACCTGCTTGGAGGTGAAAATCCGAAACAGGATATACAAGAATACCAGGGTTGAAGCGCCCGAAATCATCGCGCCGACCGAGGAGACATAGTTCCAGCCAGCAAACGCGGTCGGGTAGTCAGGATAGCGACGCGGCATGCCCGCGAGGCCAAGAAAATGCTGCGGGAAGAAGGTTAGATTGACGCCGATGAAAAAGCTCCAGAAATGCACCTTGCCCCAGAATTCGGGATAAGGATGACCATACATTTTGCCGATCCAGTAGTAAAAACCAGCAAAAATAGCGAATACCGATCCCATCGAGAGTACGTAATGGAAATGGGCGATCACGAAATAGGTGTTGTGCAATTCGGTATCGAGACCGGCATTGGCGAGCACCACGCCGGTCGCACCGCCGACCACGAACATGAAAATGAAGCCGATGGCCCAGAGCATCGGGGTTTTCAGCTCAATCGAGCCGCCCCACATGGTTGCCAGCCAAGAGAACACTTTCACCCCGGTTGGCACCGCGATCACCAAGGTTGCGGCTTCGAAATAAACCTTCGAATCCACCGAGATGCCGGAGACGAACATGTGATGCGCCCAGACCACGAAACCGACAAAGCCGATGGCGACCATGGCATAGACCATGCCGAGATAGCCGAAAATCGGCTTTTTCGAGAAGGTTGAGACCACATGGCTGATAATGCCGAAGGCGGGCAGGATCATGATATAGACTTCGGGATGGCCGAAGAACCA
>JAJZEG010000137.1 GCA_021828605.1 Pseudomonadota bacterium
CGACGGTGGCCGCGAGGGTGCGCGCCGAGCAGATCACGACATAGCCCACACCGCGCACATCGATCAGGCAACGCCCGTCATCGATGGGTTCGACCAGACCGGTCAGGCGCCCGATCATGCGGCGCCCGCACGGGTTGGGAGCATAGCCTGCGCACGGCTTTGGTGCGCAATTTGCGCAGCTGGACCCAGATGATGGGCGTGGCAAATCGCGACCGCGAGGGCATCGGCGGCATCGGCGCGGGTGAGGGTCGCACCCGGCAGCAGGCGGCGCACCATCAGGACCACCTGGGTTTTATCCGCAGAGCCAGTGCCGACCACCGAGCGTTTCACCGTTTTGGCGCCGTATTCCGCGACCGGCACGCCCGCCCGCGCCGGGGCGAGCAAGGCGACGCCGCGCGCATAGCCGAGTTTGAGCGTGGCGGTGGCATTGACGTTCACATAGGTTTCCTCGACCGCCGCGTAATGGGGCGCGAACCGCGCGATCAGCTCGGCCAAAGCGCGATCAAGGACCACCAACCGCTCGGCCACCGAGGCGGCGCTATCGGTGGCGATCACCCCATCGACCACATGGCGCAGCGCGTTGCCGGTGAGCGATATGATGCCGTAGCCGGTAAAGCGCAGCCCTGGATCGATGCCGAGAATATGCACGGTGCGAATCGCCATGAGGGCAGTCTAACCCCATAAACAAGGCAATTATAGGCGCGATTCGCGCTTACGGCTTAGGCGCGCCGGTTTGGGCGAGCGGGGCGGCTTTGGCGAAGGCTTCGTGGGCCTGGCAGGCGGCGAAAATTCGGTCGCTGATCGGGGTGTCGGCCACCTCGATTTTGAACAAGGGCAACACGATGCGAATACTGGCGAGGCAGATATCGGCGATGGTGATCGCGTCGCCATGGCAGAATTGGCCGGTTTCGGCCTCGGTTTGCAGCCTTTGTTCAAAGGCCTGCAAGCCGATGGTGAACCAGTTGATCCGCCAGTCGCGAAGGGCCGCATCATCGAGTTTGGCGGTGTTGGTCAGATATTTGATCACTCGAGGGGTGATCAGCGGATGGGTATCGGCCACCAGCATCGCGGCGAGTGAGCGGACCCGGGCGCGGCCATACAGGTCGGTTGGCAGGATTGAGGCCGCCGGATAGGCTTCCTCCAGGAATTCCAATATCGCGAGCGATTGGGTGAGCGGCGGAACCGGGCCTGGGGCGGCGCGGTCGATCAGCGCCGGGATGGCGCCCATCGGGTTGATCGCGAGGAACGCTTCGCTGCGATGCGCGCCCGCATCCATATCGACGAACCGCTCATCGGCAATGATGGATTTGAGGTTTAGTGCCACTCGCACCCGATAAGTCGCCGAGGTGCGCCAGAAGGCGAAAAGCTCAAAGCGGGCTGGTTGGGTCATAAGGCTCTTTCAAGTTGGGTGGATCATGCGGCCAAGGCCTGCATTACCGCGTCGGGGATTTCGAAATTGGCGTAAACATTTTGCACGTCATCGCTCTCTTCGAGGGCGTCGATCAGTTTGAACACCGCGCGGGCGGCGTCCTCATCAAGTGGGGTGCTGGTGGTGGGGCGCCAGTCGAATTTTACGCTCTCGGCTTCGCCAAAATGGTTTTCGAGCGAGTCACGCACGGCAAACAGCGATTCCACGCTGGTCAGCACGTCATGGCCTTCGGCGGTGCTGAGCACGTCATCCGCGCCGATCTCGATGGCGGCATCGAGCAAGGCGGCTTCGTTGATCGAGGCCGGGTAGCGCACCACGCCGACCCGGTTGAACATGAACGACACTGAATTGCTCTCGCCGAGGCTGCCGCCATGCTTGGCGAAGGCGGTGCGGACATCCGAGGCGGTGCGGTTGCGATTATCGGTCAGCGCCTCGATGATCACCGCGACCCCATTCGGGCCGTAGCCTTCATAGCGCACCTCGGCATAATCCTGCCCAGGCCCGGCACCGCTGGCTTTTTTGATCGCGCGTTCGATGGTGTCGCGCGGCATGTTCGCACCACGCGCGGCGGTGCAGGCGGCGCGCAGACGCGGATTGGCGGCGGGATCGGGCAGGCCTTGGCGCGCCGAGACGGTGATTTCGCGAATCAGCTTGGCAAATTGCCGCGCCTTACGCGCATCCTGCGCCCCTTTGCGGTGCATGATGTTTTTGAATTGGGAATGTCCAGCCATGGTCCTGTGATCCGTGATGAGGCGTTGGGCCAAGAGACATTTAACGTGATCGCTCGGCGCGAAATTACTGTCCTGCCACTTTCCGCATGGCGGCGGCAAGGCGGGGGGCGGTGCCGGACAGCGCGTAATCCGAGGCGACGCGCGCGCGCGCGGCGATGCCCATGCAGGCGCGCAATGCCGGATCATCGCGCAGACGCCGCAGCGCGCTGAGCCATTGCGACGCATCCTCGGCCAGCATGCCGGTGGCGCCATCGATCACGATGGTGCGGTTGGCCCCGACCGGGCTGGCGATGGTGGGACGGCCAGCGGCCATATATTGCACCAATTTATAGCCCGATTTACCGCGCGCCCAGGCATCATCCGAAAGCGGCATCACCCCCACATGGCACTGGCCGAGCAACGCGGCTTCGGCATTTTCGCTCCAGGGCAGATGGCGGCAGGTAACGCCTTGGATCTGTAAATCAGGCGCGCCGATGATCAGCAATTCCACCTCGCTTTCGCGCGCCAAGGCGCGCAGCGGCTCGGCGATGGTGTGCAAATAAGGGGCGGTGACCGGCGTGCCGATCCAGCCAATGGTGAACGGGCCCGGCGGTTCGGGCAGCACCGGATAATGATCCAGATCGACCACGGTGGGCAGCAGCAACACCTCGCGCGCGCCTTGCTGCACCGCCCAATCATAGAGGGTTTCGTTGGCGACAATGGTGAGGGCGGCGCGGCGCACCAGGGACGTGAATTTGCCGCCGAGCAGCCAGCGCGCGGGCCAGCCAGTGCCGGTTTGATAGCGCAGGAACCAGGGATCATCGAAATCGAGAATGAATTTTTTATCGCCCAGAACCGCGCGCTCGACGGCAGCGGGCAGGAAGGGCAGCAATTCCTTTTCGATCCAGATCAAATCATGGGTGCGAATCGCCCGGGCGAGGCCGAAGGCGCGGCCATAGGCGGCGAGGGCTGAGGGCAGGCGCGCGCCGTGATGATACAAGGCCGCGACATAGGCATCCGATAAAAACGAGCGGGCGGTGCAGCCAATGCCGAGCCGGGCCAGAGCGGGGGCATATTGTAACAGGCGCAGGCGGCTGCTGGCGCCGAGCCGACTATAGCGGGTGGCCATGAGCACGCGTAAATTGGCCTCAGCGGTAGGGGCGCGCGGCATCGGGCCGCTCGCTGGCCGTTGTTGGTCCCCGATTAATTCACGGCGAATACTGATCGACATTGGGCTTGGTGATCGCAGCTCCGGTGCATCGCACGGTGATGCGGGATTCGTGCGGTAGATGTATCAGACGGCAATTCCCGCCATAATTCAAGAGCCCGATCTAGCCCAGACCATTATCGCGCTCGGTGGCAGGGCGCCAGCTTGCCACCAGCACGGTGGCGCCGGCGATCAAGAGCGCGGCGAGGATGAACGGCGCGCCAGGGAAATGCCAGGGCACCGCGCGGCTGAACGCATCAAACACCGCCGCCCCGGTCAGCGGCGCGATGATCGCGGTGAGGCCTTCGGCGGAGGATAAAGCGCCGTTCATCCGTCCTTGTTGATCGGCGGGCACTGCGCGCGAGAGAATGGCGCGGATTGCCGAATTGCCGATTGAGCCGAGTGCGACCAGCACCACGCCGAGATACATGAAATAAGGGTAAGGCGAGATGCCGATGAGCACAAAGCCCAGCGCGTTGAAGGAAAAGCCGATCAGGGCCGCACCGCGTTCGCCGAACAGGCGCACCGCCGGTTTGACCAGAAACAACTGCACCACCGACGAGCTGACCCCGATGACGGCAAAAAACACGCCATTTTGTTCAGGCCCCCAATGGAACCGCAATTCGCTGAACAGCACCACCACCGCTTGCAGGCAGCCAATGCCGAACCAGCGGGTACACCAGGCCGCCGCCAGCCGCCAGAGGCGGGGCACGCTCAAAAACAGGCGCATCGCCCCCAGCGGCGTGGCATCGCGCAGGCGCAAGGCCCGCCTTCGATCGACGGGGAGCGATTCGGGCAGGACAAAGGTGCCGTAAATGACGTTGACCGCGACCAGAGCGGCGGCGGCCAGAAACGGCAGGCGCAAATCGATTGAGCCGAGGAAGCCGCCAACCACCGGCCCGATCATGAAACCAAAACCGAAGGCGGCCCCCATCATGCCAAAACGCTGAGCGCGCTGCTCGGGCGGGGTGATATCGGCGATATAGGCGCTGGCGGCGGACACATTGCCCGCCGTTGCGCCCGCGAGCAGACGGCCCAAAAACAACAAACCGATGGAGGGCGCGAAAGCGAGGAGCAAATAATTGGCGGCGGACCCGGCGAGCGAAATCAGGATCAGCGGACGGCGACCGAACCGGTCGGAAAGCTGACCCAGCACGGGGGCTGCGAAAAATTGCGCGCCCGCGAACGCCATGCTCAGCGTGCCGACCCAGAGCGCGGCATGTTCAGGGGCGAGGCCGGTGAGATGCTGCACCAGACGCGGCAAAATAGGGGCGACCAGGCCAAAACCGAGCGCATCAATCGCGAGCACGGCGAAAATGAATTTCATTTTTCTCTCCGCCCCGCCGTGATCAGGCTGCGATGAATGATGCGGTGCGTAAACCCGGTCAATGTCGGGCCAAGGCGGCTTTCAGAGGAGAATGGCTCCCAGAGTAGGACTCGAACCTACGACCGAGCGGTTAACAGCCGCTTGCTCTACCAACTGAGCTATCTGGGATCCGTTCGCGCGTCATAGCCAACCCGACTGCGCTTGGCAATATCGGCGAAGCAGGCTGGCGCGTCACGCGGCGTGTCCTGCTAATTGCCGGGGTGATTTCGATAGATGTTGTCATGTCAGAATCAGGAAAAATTTTGCTGCCGTTGTTTGTTGCCCTTGATAGTCGTGTTAATTTAACGACTGGCCAAGAAGCGCTGGGCGTTATACCTAGAATGAATGGTCGTGAATCGCTCAAAAAAGACTGCGGAAAAATCAGACACAACACCTGATGCTGCTGAAAAGATATATTCGCTCACTGATTTTATCGAAAAAATCACAAAATATGCGGAGCGAAGCAGCACACTGAAATGTTATCGCGGTCAACAGGATGCGTCATGGAAGAGCACTCCCAGACTCTTTCGGCTTCAGCATAAAAAACTGGAGGAGAACGAGAATCGGGCGATCCGTGATCTCATTGCGGTCCACCCTCAGGAATTTTCGACCGACCAATCCATGTTTGATCGGCTGGTGCGGATGCAGCATTTTGGCCTACCCACGCGGCTATTGGATGTATCCCTGAATCCTCTGGTTGCCCTCTATTTTGCGACGGAGTCTGATTTAGGCGACAACGGATCAGATGGACTGGTGTCAGCTTTCGCAATCCCTGAGGAGCGAGAGAAATATTTCGACAGCGACTCTGTAAGTTGTATTGCCAACTTAGCCAATTTAACAAAAAAGGAGAAAAATCAGATCATTGACCTCCATACTGATAAAGAGCCAGGAGAAAATTATTCTGATAAAATTAAAAGATTAAATGTCAATTTTTCTTACCGACGTCTTTACAAATTTATCAAGGAAGACAAATCGTATTTCCTAAATAAAATTAAACCTGAAGATCTATTTAAACCATATTACGTCCATCCCAAGATGAGTAATCCACGAATATCGGCTCAAAATGGTGGCTTTATCATACATGGTTTGAGTTCTAAAAAAGATATAAATTTTAAACACGAAATAAAGGAAAGTAAGTTTATTATTCCAAAAGACTATAAAAACACACTGAGGAAATCTTTAAAATTGCTCGGAATTACTGAGAGTGTCCTGTTTCCAGAGATTGATAAGGCGGCAAAACGTATCACCGAAAATTATTTACAATGCTAAATGCTATGCGATTTTTGTGAAATTTTGGCAACGCGACAAAAGTTGGCTTCTTCCCCCCTTAGTCTGAGCAAAGCAGGACCGGGGGAGTTTACCGAGGACTGAGATTTAACGCCAGCCACTGCCGCAGACGCGGTTGCACGCAAGCGGGGGGTGCGATAGGTCAGCGTCGAAGGTTTAGGAGCGAAACATGTCCGATATTGTTGATATTACCGCGCGGGAAATTCTGGATTCACGGGGTAATCCGACCGTTGAGGTTGATGTGACCTTGGAATCGGGGTCGATGGGTCGGGCGGCGGCGCCGTCGGGGGCGTCGACGGGCGCGCATGAGGCGGTGGAGCGGCGCGATGGCGACGCCAAGCGCTATGGCGGCAAGGGCGTGACCAAGGCGGTGGGCGCGATTGAGAGCGAGATTTTCGATGCGCTGAGCGGGTTGGAGGCGACCGAGCAGGTGATGCTCGATCAGATGATGATTGATTTGGACGGCACGCCGAATAAATCACGGTTGGGCGCGAATGCGATTTTGGCGGTATCGCTCGCGATTGCCAAGGCGGCGGCGGATGAACTGGGCTTGCCGCTTTATCGGTATGTGGGCGGCGCCTATGCGCGCACCCTGCCGGTGCCGATGATGAATATTATCAATGGCGGCAAGCATGCCGACAACCCGATTGATATTCAGGAATTCATGATCCAGCCGGTCGGTGCGAGCGATTTGCATGATGCGGTGCGTATGGGTGCTGAAGTGTTCCACGCGCTGAAGGGTCTGCTGCATAAAGCCGGGCATAATACCAATGTTGGCGATGAAGGCGGGTTTGCGCCGGGGCTGCGCTCGGCAGAGGAGGCGCTTGGTTTCATGATGCAAGCGGTTGAGGCGGCAGGGTATCGACCGGGCGAGGATATTGCGTTTGCGCTCGATTGTGCTGCGACCGAGTTTCACAAGGACGGGCGGTATCATTTGGACGGCGAGGGCAAAATCCTCGATGCGGCGGGGATGACCGATTATATTGGCGGGCTCGCCAAAAACTTCCCGATCATTTCGGTGGAAGACCCGCTGGATGAGGATGATTGGGCAGGCTGGGCGCATTTCACCAAGACGCTGGGTCATTCCATGCAGGTGGTGGGCGATGATTTATTTGTGACGAACCCGGAACGGTTGCGCCGAGGCATTGAGGAGCGGTCGGCCAATGCGATTTTGGTGAAGCTCAACCAAATTGGCACCCTGACCGAGACGCTGGAGACGATGGAACTGGCGCATCGCGCGGGCATGGCCTGCATTGTGAGCCATCGCTCGGGCGAGACTGAGGATGCGACGATTGCCGATATCGCGGTTGCGGTGAATGCCGGGCAGATTAAAACCGGCAGCTTGGCGCGGGCGGATCGGACCGCGAAATATAACCAGCTGATGCGCATTGAGGATGAGTTGGGTAGTGCGGCGCGCTTTGCCGGGCGTTTGATTTTGCGCAACACGCGTTAGTGAAAACGCCCCGGTGATCGCCGCCCTGCGCAACTACGCGTCAGTAGTGTTGGTGCGGGAAAACCCGCTGGTGATCACCGCGGTTTGGATTATGGCGCTGCTCGCCGTGATGGCGGCGGTGACCCAGGGTAATCCGATCAGCCTGCTCGATCATGATCGCGGCTTGGTTTATTTATTGTGGGGGGCCTGCTGGATTTTGCCCAGTGTGGTGCTCGCCCATTATTGGCGGCAGGTTTTAGCAGCCCATGCCCCGGCGATACCGGGGTTGTTGGGCGCCGAGTTCCGCGCGGCGTTGCTGATGTTAGTGCTGGTGGTGGCGCTCATTGATGCGCCCTTGGTGCATTTGGGTGCGCCGGTTGTGGGCTTGCTGGCCCTGACGTTAGTCGGGGTGGTGATCAGCGGCAGCATGGTGCCACCTTTGGTTTCGGCGCGCGGAATGCCGGGGCCGCTTTGGTTATGGGCAACCCGATTACGTTTGGCCTTGTTGGCCGGGGTGGTGTTGCTGGGGCTGGCGCATCATTGGTTTGGCTGGCTGGTGGCCGCCCCGCTAAGCCTGACTTTGCCGCTCTGTTTGGCGATGAGTGCGATTATTATTGGGGTGCTGTGGCGGGTGCCGGGATTGATCCGCCAGATCAACGCGCGCAGCACCCCCCTGCCCGCCTCCCTCGTGGTTCAGCGGTGGGGATGGCTGGTTCGGGTGCTCGATTGGCGACCGCGCTTCTGGCCTGATGCGCCGGTGCCCGCGCAATTCGCCCTCCCGAGCGGGCCGATTGGCCTGCTGGTCAATATTGGCGTTCAATATGCCATCGTGTTCGGGGTTGATTATGTTGTGTACCATCAATCGGGTGCCCAACATGCGAGCGGGCTGCATCGGGCGGCGCAGCAATCGATGGCGCTGGTGGCCGGACTAACCGTGGCGCAGCTTTCGCAATCGCTGCTTAATCGCTCGGGCTTTGCGCTCACTTTTTTGGCGGGGCGCTATGGCGCGCGGCTGAATTATAGCCGGACGGTGTTTCGGGTGTTCATGATCAACGCGCTGATCCGCTGTGCGGTGGTGACGATGATCGGCATGGCGATGGCGGTCTGGCTGCGCATGGTGAGCGATGAGGTCGCGGTGATCGACGGCGCCCTGATTTTGCTGACCATGCTGGGCAGCTGCCTGTTTGGCGCGCTGCCGCTGCTTTGGCATGATTTTGGCGGCATTGGCGTTGCCGCATTCTGTGCGATGAGCGGGTATTTATTTTGTTATAGCGGCGTCTTCGCTGCACTCACCGCGACCGGGGCGATGGTGATTGCGGTGCCTGCGGTGATTGCGGGTGTCGCGGTGATTGGCGGTGCGGTGATTTGGCGCTTTGCACCCGGACGTTTGGCCACGATGGATTGGCCGGTGGATACGGAGGCGGTTTGACCGAAAAACCGGAACCCGCGCGAACGGGCTCCGGCGTTCGATGTCATTATTAACGATCAGTTAGTGTAGATCGAACCGATCAAGGTTCATCACTTTGGTCCAGGCGGCGATGAAGCTGGCGATGAATTTCGGTTCGCCATCGGTGCTCGCATAGACTTCGCTGATCGCGCGCAGCTGGGCGTTAGAGCCGAACAGCAAATCAACGCTGGTGCCGGTCCATTTCACCGCACCGGATTTCCGATCACGCCCTTCAAACAGCGTCTCGCCATTGGCTTCCCAAATCAAACCCATATCCAACAGATTAAGGAAGAAATCGTTGGTCAACTGGCCGGCCCGGGTGGTGAGCACGCCGTGCTTGCTGCCGTCAAAGGTCGCGTGCAAAGCGCGCAGGCCGCCGATCAAAGCGGTCATTTCCGGCGCGGACAGAGTGAGCAGATTGGCCTTGTCGATCAGCGCGTCCTCGGCCTGGCGCTGACTAACGCTGCGATGGAAGTTGCGGAACCCGTCGGCCATCGGCTCTAACACCGCGAACGACGCGGTATCGGTTTGCTCCTGGCTGGCATCGGTGCGACCGGCGGTGAACGGCACCTGCACGCTATGACCCGCCGCTTTGGCCGCCTGTTCGATAGCAGCGCTGCCACCGAGCACAATCAGATCCGCCAAGGAAACCCGCTTGGCGCCCGCTTGCGCGCCATTGAACTCGGCTTGGATTTTCTCAAGCACGGCAAGGGTTTTGCCAAGTTCGACCGGTTGATTGACCTCCCAGTATTTTTGCGGCGCGAGGCGCAGCCGCGCCCCATTCGCCCCGCCGCGCTTATCGCCGCCCCGGAAGGTTGACGCTGAGGCCCAGGCGGTGGTGACGAGTTGGGTCACGCTGAGGCCCGACGCTAACAATTTGGCTTTGAGTGCGGCGATATCCGTCGCATCGATCAGCAGATGATCGACCGGCGGGACCGGGTCCTGCCAGATTTGCGGCGTGGGCATATCCGGGCCG
>JAJZEG010000134.1 GCA_021828605.1 Pseudomonadota bacterium
TCAGTGTTTGGCGGCTATGGTGCGAATTTGCCGCCACCCCAACCCCTAGCGCCCTTATCGGGCGGCTCGGTGCCATGACCGATCGCCCCGGGTCGGATGGGCTGCCGACCCGGCAAGGCAAACGTTCCGCAGCGCGTCGCAAAGGGGCCAGCGATCACGATGCGACGCCGCGCATGGAGCATGTCCGGGTCACGGCACCTGATCTGGCGGGGCGCGCGGCCATGCTGGTGTTGCGCACCCGCGCGCGGTGGGGCGAAATTGCTTTTGCGCTGCTCTTTATCATTCTGGTCGGTAAGTTGGCGTTAGCGACCGTTATTGCGCCCCTCAAACCCAACCAAGCCGCAATCACCGCAGCCCAACCCCCGCCCGCTCTCATCAAGGCGCCCTTGCCGACGCGCGCCGAGATTACCGATCGCCACGGGGTCATTCTTGCGGTTTCCCTGCCCGGCGCTGCGGTTTATGCCAACCCCACGCAAATCGGTCATCCAAACCGCGTCGCCCAAGCGATGGTGCGCATTATCCCGACGCTCGACGCCTCGCTTCTGGCGCATAAACTGAGCGATCACGCACGGCAATTCGCCTATATTGATCGCACGATTACCGCCTCGCAGGAACTTGCGATCAATCAGCTCGGGATTCCGGGAATCAATTTCCAGAATACGCCGCATCGTCATTACCCGGCAGGCGATCTGGCAGCCCATATTCTGGGCGGTGTGACGCCTGACCAACGCGGCATCGCGGGCATTGAATCGTTTTTCGATCAACGTCTGGCGCAGAGCGAAGCGATACCGTTGCGCCTGTCGATCGATATTGGCGCCGAGGGTATTGTGCGCAAAGAAATTCTGCGGGCGATGCATGATTATCAAGCGAAGGGCGCTTGCGGCATCGTGATTTCTGCGCGCTCAGGCCGGATTTTGGCGATGGCCAGCGTTCCTGATTTCAACGCCAATAAACTCGGCACGGCTCCGGCGGATGCGCGGTTCAACCGATGTGTTTCGGGCGACTATGAACCGGGCAGCGTGTTTAAATTAATGACCCTGTCGATGGCGCTGAATTCGGGGATGATCCATCCATGGGATCGGTTCAACACCACCCACCCGTTGCATGTCGCGGGCTTTACCGTGACCGATTTTGAGCCGGTGCATACCTGGCTGGCGGTGCCGCATATTTTGGCGGTGTCATCTAATATCGGTGCCTCGCGGATTGCCACCATTCTCGGCCCCAAGCGGCAACGCGCATGGCTCCGTAAATTGGGTTTTTTCAAGAAACCACCTGTGCAGTTACCCGAAGCACAACCCGCGATCTATCATCGCAAAGTTGATTGGAAATTGCTCACCACCATGACCGTCAGCTTCGGCAATGGCATCGCGATGTCGCCGCTTCAGCTTATTTCGGCGGTGGTGCCGGTGGTTAATGGGGGGATTTATTATCCGCCGACACTCCTCGCTGCCCAGCCCGGTGTCGCAGCACCGGTCGGCGTGCGGGTGATGAAACAATCAACATCACTAACGATGCGTCAGATGATGCGTAATGTTGTTGTCGCCCCCGATGGCACGGGCGTTTATGCGCGGGTTCCGGGTTATCTGGTGGGGGGCAAAACCGGCACGGCGCAAGTGGTCGGGGCGAACGGGCGGTATCGGCAGCATTTGAATAATGCGTCCTTCATGGCGGCGTTTCCGATGAATAATCCGCGCTACGTGGTTTATGTTCTGGTGCTCCAGCCGCACGCAACCAAGAAAATGCTGCCCTTTAATCATGGATTTACCACCGGCGGCTATGTGGCCGCCCCCGCCGTTGCGCGGATTATTGCCCGTATCGGGCCGATGCTGGGGATCATGCCGTTAAGCGGACCCGCACTCGCCCAAGCGCAGGCCAAATTATCGATCCCGCTTGATCCGCCTGCACCGCATGGTTATTGGTCGTTGGGGCCGGGTCATCCGTTTCCGCCTGGCGCCAGCGCCTATGCGTATATGTTAGCGGGCAAAAAGCCGCCGATCCTCAAGGTGGCCGCGCGTGCGGGGGGATGAGATCATGACCCGGCTCGCCATGCAGCCCAATGCCGCACCGCCGCACTGGCGGCTGGGCAGTGATATTGATGTAATCGGCATTACCGCCGATAGCAGGCAGGTGCGGCCCCGGATGATTTTCGCGGCCCTGCCCGGCACCCGTGCCGATGGTCGCGATTTCATTCCGGCGGCGGTGGCGCAAGGTGCCGCCGCGATTTTAGCGCCGTTAGGGACCGAATGGCCGCCGGGCACACCGCCGCGCCCGCTCTTGCTGGATGCCGATCCACATCGACGCCTCGCCGAAATCGCGGTGCATTTGGCAGGCCCGATGCCGCGACGGATTCTGGCGGTGACCGGCACGAACGGGAAAAGCTCCACCGTCGATTTTTTGCGGCAAATCAGTGTGGCCGATGGCCGTAAAGCCGCCTCGGTTGGCACTTTAGGCCTGATTGCGTCAGGCTTTGCCAATACCGGCAGCCTGACCACGCCTGATCCCGTAACCTTGGCGACGCAATTAGCCAAACTGCGCGACGCGGGTATCGATGATGTCGCCCTTGAAGCCTCATCCCACGGATTGGAGCAGCGCCGTCTTGATGGCTTGGTGATTGCCGGCGCGGGCTTCACCAATTTGACCCGCGATCATCTCGATTATCATGGCAATCTTGCGGCGTATCGCGCGGCGAAATTACGCCTTTTCGATGCGTTGTTGCCCGATGGCGCGCCGGTTGTGGCGATGAGCGATTTGGATCCCGAAACCATGTCGGCTCTGCGCGGTATTGCGCGCAAGCGCCGGCTCGACCTGACCACGGTGGGGCCCGGCGGCTCAGCGATCGACTTGATCGATGCGACGCCGACACCGCAGGGCCAGATCCTGCATATCGGGCTCAATGCGGGGCGCCGGTCAATCGAGTTGCCACTGGTTGGCCGGTTCCAGGCCGACAACGCCCTGCTCGCCGCCGCCTTGGCGCATACCAGCGGGGTTGGTCGCGCGTTGGATTATCTGGCAGCCTTGCGTCCGGTGCGCGGACGGTTGCAGCATATTGCCAAACTTCAAAATAATGCCTCGATCTATATCGATTATGCTCATACGCCGGATGCGCTGGAACGGCTGCTCGCGGCGCTGCGGCCGCATACCGCAGGGCGCCTGATTTTGGTGTTTGGTGCCGGGGGTGATCGTGACGCGGGCAAACGTCCGCTGATGGGCGGAGTCGCGGCACGGCACGCGGATCAAATCGTGATCACCGATGATAATCCACGCCATGAGAACCCTGCTTTGATCCGCGCCGCAATCAAGGCCGCCTGTCCCAACGCCGTTGAGATTGCGGATCGGCGCGCCGCCATTGCCGAAGCGCTTAACAGCGCGCAACAGGGCGATATTATCGTCGTCGCCGGCAAAGGTCATGAGCAGGGGCAGATCATTGGCAATACTGTAATCCCATTCGACGATGCGGCGGTGATCGCGGAGCTGGTCGGATGAGCGCTTTATGGACTGCCGAGGAGCTGCAAATCGCGACCGAAGGCATCTTTACTGGAGCACCCTTCGTAGCCAACGGCATTGCCATCGATTCGCGATTACTGGCGCGGGGTGATTTATTTTTTGCGCTGAAGGATCAGCGTGACGGCCATGATTTCGTCGCAGCGGCGTTAGCGCATGGCGCGGCGGGGGCGGTGGTTGCGCATTCTATCGAAGGTGTTGATCGATCCTTGCTGCACGTGCGCGATCCGCAGGTGGCGTTGCGCCAAATGGGCGAATATGCCCGCGCCCGTTCGGTTGCAAAATTTTCAGCCGTAACCGGGAGTGTTGGCAAATCGACCACCAAGGAAATGTTGCGGCGGATTTTCACATCATTCGGTCTGACCCACGCCGCAGATGCGTCGCATAATAATCATATTGGCGTCCCGCTGACCTTGGCGCGGATGCCGCGTGATGCCGCGTTCGCGGTGTTAGAGATCGGGATGAACCATCCGGGTGAAATTGCACCGCTGGCCCGCATTAGCCGACCGCATGTGGGCATTATCACCACCATCGCCGCGAGCCATATCGGCGCCATGGGATCGCTTGAGGCGATTGCGACCGAAAAGGCTGATTTACTGTGCGGCTTGTTGCCCTATGGCACCGCCGTGCTGCCACAGGGTCCGTTTTTGCCGCTATTGAAGCGCCATGTCGGCGCCACGCATCGGATCATCACCGTCGGCACCGAGCGGGGTGATGAGGCGCGGTTGCTCGAGGTTGTGAGCGATCCCGAGGGACTTGATTTGACCGCCCAAATCCTGGGCACGATTGTGCGTTGCCGCCTGCGGGCACCCGGACATCATATGGCGCACAATGCCGTGACGGCCCTCGCTGCTGCGGCTGCTTTGGATTTGGATATTGTTCAGGCTGCTTCGGCATTGAATGGATTCGCGCCGGTTGGTGGACGGGGTACGGCGCTGACACTGCGCCGTGATGGGTTGGCGGTGACGATTCTGGATGAGAGCTACAACGCGTCGGGTGCCTCGATGCGCGCGGGCTTTGACGTGTTGAGCCTGTATCCGGGGCGGCATTTGGCGGTGCTCGGCGATATGCTGGAACTGGGTGCGTTTTCGCGCGATGAGCATGCAGCGTTAGCAGGACCGGTCGCGGCCGTGGCCGATTTAGTATTCGCCTGCGGGCCGGAGATGCGGGCCTTATACGACGCCCTTCCTGCCGAGCGGCGTGGCGCTTGGGCGATGGATGCTCGGCTATTGGCGCCCTTGGTCTGTGCCGCATTGTGCGATGGTGATGTTTTATTGATCAAAGGTAGTCATGGTAGCGATATGCAGTCCATTATTACGGCACTGGCGGAGATCGTCTGATGTTATATTTTCTCCTCCTGCCGCATGTCGCTGCGCTTCACGCACTGAACCTGTTCCGCTATATTACCTTTCGCGCGGGTGGTGCAGGACTGACCGCGTTGATCGTCAGCTTCGTTTCTGGGCCAAAATTGATCGCGTGGCTGAAATCCTTGCAGCGAAACGGCCAGCCAATTCGCATCGATGGCCCAGAGCGGCATCTGATCGAAAAAAAGGGCACGCCCACCATGGGCGGTGTGTTGATCCTGCTCGCCCTGACAACGTCAACCCTGCTCTGGGCCGATTTGGAAAATGGCTATGTGTGGGCGGTATTATTTGTGACTTTGAGCTACGGCGCTCTGGGATTTGCCGATGATTTCCTGAAACTCACCCGGCGCAACACCAAAGGGGTTTCAGCGCGGGTAAAAATGATGGTTCAGGCCGCGATTGGTCTGGCTGCCGCGATATGGATTACCCATTTAATGCCACCGCGCATCGCCGATGATTTAGTTGTGCCGGTTTTCAAAAATCTGATGATCGGGCTTGGAATTGCCTTCCCGGTATTCGCCATGCTGGTTATGGTTGGCGCGTCCAACGCGGTCAATTTAACCGACGGGCTTGATGGGTTGGCCATCGTGCCGACCATCATCGCCGCCGGTGCGTTTTCATTGATTGCCTATTTGGTCGGCAACCGAATTTTCGCCCATTATTTGCAAATTAATTTTGTCTCAGGCGCGGGCGAATTGGCGGTATTTTGTGCCGCCTTGATCGGCTCGGGACTAGGTTTTCTATGGTTCAACGCACCACCCGCTGCGGTTTTTATGGGCGATACCGGTTCGTTGGCTTTAGGTGGCGCGCTTGGATCAATTGCTGTGGCAACCAAGAACGAAATCGTTTTGGGTGTCGTCGGTGGGCTATTTGTGGTGGAAACCGTCTCGGTCATTGTGCAGGTATTCTGGTTTAAGCGCACGGGCAGACGGGTGTTTCTGATGGCGCCGCTGCATCATCATTTCGAGAAAAAGGGCTGGGCCGAGCCAACCATTGTGATCCGCTTTTGGATCATTGCGTTGGTTCTGGCGTTAGTGGGTCTATCGACCCTCAAAATCCGATGAGCGCAACCGTGCCTCCCCCAATTGTTCATTCGTGGCCGCCGGTGTTTGCCGGCGAGGTGTTCGCCGTGCTTGGTTTGGGGCGGAACGGATTACCCGCCGCGCGGGCGCTGCGGGCAATGGGCGCCATCGTGACGGTTTGGGACGATAATCCGGCGGCACGCGCCGAGGCCGCCCGTGAAGGGTTGCGCGTGGCGTTGCCAGCGCACACCGCATCGCTACGCGCGTTGATTTTGTCGCCGGGGATACCGCACCGCCTGCCGACACCCCACCCCCAGGCCGCTGCGATTACGGCCCGTGGCGTGCCGATTTGGTCGGATGTCGAGGCTTTGTTTGTGGCGGTGCGTCGCGCCGGATCACAGGCGCGATTCGTTGGGATTACCGGCACCAACGGCAAATCGACGACCACAGCACTAACAGCGCATATCCTCCGTTCGGCAGGTTTGCTCGTTGAAGCGGGCGGTAATTTGGGACCAGCCGCGTTGGCTCTGCCTTTTCTCGATAATTCTGGTATTTATGTGCTTGAAATGTCCAGCTACATGTTGGAGCGAATCGCGTCAGTGCGCTTCAATGCAGCCGTCATGCTCAATCTAAGCCCCGACCATCTCGACCGCCACGGCAGCTTCGCTGACTATGCTACTGTCAAGGCAGGGATTTTCGCGCGACAAAAAGCTGATGATACTGCGATTATTGGTATTGATGATCCGGTGTCGAGCCTCATTGCCACACAAATCGCGGCGCGACCCGTGCCGTTGGTGCGCATTTCTGGTGAGCAGAAAGCCGATATTTATGCTCGCGACGGTGTGCTACAGGACCAGCTTGGCGTGATCGCTGATTTACGTAGCGCATCGGCATTGCCCGGCACTCACAACGCGCAAAACGCTGCGGCAGCCTCAACAATCGCGATCGCGATGGGTGTTGACCGCGCAGCGATTGGCCGAGCGCTTTTGGATTTTCCAGGAATGCCCCACCGCCAAGCGCGCATCGCCGATATTGACGGTATTTGTTTCATCAATGACAGCAAAGCGACCAATGCTGATGCCGCTGCACGCGCTTTGGCCTGTCATGCGCAAGTAATTTGGATCGCCGGGGGCATTGCCAAATCAGGGGGCATCGACTCGCTGGCACCCTATTTTCCCCGCATCGCGCATGCGTTGTTGATCGGTCAAGCGGCGGAGGCGTTTGCCGCAACCTTGACCGCGCATGGCGTTGCGCATTCGGTTGTTGATACGCTTGATCGCGCCGTCGATGAGGCGCTTGCCCGCGCCAAGGCGTTGCATATCCCAGTTGTATTGTTGGCACCCGCCTGTGCGAGCTTTGACCAATTTGCCAATTATGAAGCTAGGGGCGAGATTTTTGCAGCAAAGGTGAACCAGTTGGCTGCGGCTTCGTCGGGGCTGAATTCCTGATGGCCCGGGTCTCACGCGCGGATAATTCGGTTGTTGGCCGGTGGTGGTGGAGCGTTGATCGTTGGACTCTCGCCGCCCTCATTGCGTTAGTGGGCGTTGGCTACATGACGGCATTTGCTGCCACGCCAGCAACCACTATGTCACTTACCGATCCGCACACGTTGATCACCATCAAGCAAATCGTTTATTTGGCGCTGGCAGCGATGGCGATGATTGCGGCATCGATGTTGGATTTGCAGCAGGTCAAGCTCGCTTCATTAGGGGTGGGGATTGTATTTCTTCTGCTCACCGCCTTCACCTTGGTGCATGGCGTAGTGATTGCAGGCGGTCGCCGGTGGATCGCCTTACCCGGCTTTACGATTCAACCGGCAGAGTTTTTGAAGCCCGCCTTGATTGTGGTGACGGCGTGGCTGCTTGCTGAACGTCGCCGCTCGCCCGGTTTTGCCGGCATGTGGGCTGCCCTTGGTCTGAATGGAATTGTTCTACTGATTTTGCTAAAGCAGCCGGATATTGGCTCGATGTTGCTCGTTGGCAGCACCGGGTTTGCGCAATTGGTGTTGGACGGGATTGCCCTGGGCTGGGTGGTCACCGGCTGTTTAGGGTTGGCTGGCACGTTGGCTGCCGCGATCATTTTCATTCCGCATGTTCATGCGCGGTTCGAATTATTCATCCACCCCGCGCGTGATAATGCGTATCAGGCGCTCACCGCGCTATCGGCGTTTGGCAATGGCGGTCTTTGGGGGCGTGGGCCGGGTGAAGGTCAAGTCAAGCATTTTCTCCCCGATGCACGGGCCGATTTTGTTTTTGCGGTGGTCGGCGAAGAGTTCGGATTGATTATCTGCCTCGCCATCGTTGCGTTGTTTGCCTTTATCGTGCTGCGGGGCCTATTGCGGGTTCGTCGTGAGAGCGATTTGTTCGTGGCCCTCGCAGCGTCGGGCTTGCTGGTAAGCTTCGGCTTGCAGGCCTTTGTCAACATGGCCTCGTCACTGTCATTAATCCCAACCAAAGGCATGACATTACCCTTCATTTCATATGGCGGCTCGGCGGTTCTGGCCATCGGGCTGCATTGCGGATTTTTGTTAGCATTGACCCGACGGCGACAAGGCGATTTCGTGGCGCGCACTCTATTGGACGAGCCGCTATTTACCCTGCCCAAACGTCAAGGGGGTGCTGCATGAACACCAGAGAATCAGCGCCGGTGGTGATCGCGGCAGGAGGCACTGGCGGTCATATTTTGCCGGCTGAAGCCGTAACCAGCCAATTGTTGCAGCGGGGGCGTCGGGTTATTTTAATGACCGATCAGCGCTCACGTTCGCAGGTCAGCGCCGTATTTCACGATTGCGAACAGCATGTCCTCGGCGGCGCGGGCGTTGTCGGTCGGTCGCCGTTGCGCGCGGCAAGCAGTATCGCGCGCATTTCGCGCGGTATCTTGCAGGCGCGCCAAATTATGAAGCGGGCCAAGCCCTGCGCGGTGGTTGGCTTTGGTGGATACCCCTCGGTGGCGCCCGTGTTAGCAACGCGTCTGATACACCCGCGCCCCACAGTATTTCTGCATGACCAAAATGCCGCATTGGGACGGGCTAATCAATTCCTGGCGCGGTTTGCTGACGTGCTCGCGTTGAGTTTTGCGCAAACCCAGTCTGTTCCAGCGGGTTGTGTGACACGGGTGATCGGTAATCCGGTGCGCCAAGCCATCATTGACCAAGCCAAAGCGCCGTATCAACCTCACCAACCCCACCTCAATCTCCTGGTCCTCGGCGGTTCGTTGGGGGCAATGCGATTTGCGTCGTTAGTGCCGGAGGCCCTGGCGCAACTGCCCGAGCAGCTTCGTGGACGGTTGAATTTATTGATGCAATGCCCAGAAGCCGGATTGAGTGCCGCGCGCGCCACCTTGAGCGGGGCCGGAATCAGTGCGGTGTTAGCACCCTATATCGACAACGTCGCGGGCGCCATGGTCCACGCGCATTTGGTGATCGCGCGGGCGGGGGGCTCAACCGTTGCGGAAATCGCGGTTGTAGGGCGGCCCGCTATTTTAATCCCCTTGGCGATCAACGCCGATCAACGTGCTAACGCCGCCGCCTTGGCGCGCGTCGGTGGCGCGATCCAGCTTGATCAGGACGGGCTGACCGCCACCAAACTTGCGCAAGTTTTGATGGCGATATTAGCTGATCCTCAGCGACGCAACATGATGGCGATGGCTTCGGCCGCCTTTGGTGTGGTTGATGCCGCTGATCGATTGGCGACATTGATCCTTGATGAGGTTAGTCAATGAGGGCAATGCCGTTATCGATTGGCACCATCCATTTTGTCGGTATTGGTGGGATCGGCATGTCCGGAATTGCCGAGGTGCTGCACACGCTCGGCTACGCCGTGCAGGGCTCGGACATCGCCGAAAGCGCCAATGTTCTGCGCCTGAAGGCCGCAGGCATCCGCGTGATGATTGGCCATGATGCGGCGAATTTGGGTGCGGCCCAGGTTGTTGTGGTATCAACGGCGATATCACGCGATAATCCCGAGGTCGCCAGCGCGCGCGCTCGGTTGATCCCGGTGGTGCGTCGCGCCGAAATGCTCGGCGAATTGATGCGACTGCGTTGGTCGATAGCGGTTGGCGGCACGCATGGCAAAACCACCACGACCAGCCTGGTCGCAGCCGTGTTAGAGGGTGGTGGTTTTGACCCGACCGTGATCAATGGTGGCATTATCAACGCCTACGGCACCAATACCCGATCCGGGCAGGGTGATTGGATGGTGGTAGAAGCCGATGAGAGCGATGGAACTTTTCTGCGCCTACCAGCCGTTATCGCCGTGGTGACCAATATGGACCCAGAACATCTGGACCATTGGGGATCACATGCGGCGATGGAAGCGGGTTATCGGCAATTTGTTTCTAACATCCCATTTTACGGTTTTGCGGTGCTTTGCGCGGATCATCCGGCGGTTCAACAAATGATCCCTGATTTGTCCGATCATCGGGTAGTAACCTACGGATTTTCGCCACAGGCTGACGTGCGGGCTGAACGGATCATGGCTGATCGCAACGGTGCGACCTTCGAGGTTCGCCTGTCCAACCGCCTTTCGGGGCGCGAGCGGCGGATTAATCGGCTGCGTCTGCCGATGTTGGGCAACCATAATGTGCAGAATGCACTTGCCGCCATCGCGATTGGCGTCGAGATGGGCGTGGACGAGGAACATTTGCGCGTCGCATTAGCCAACTTCCGTGGCGTGAAGAGACGTTTCACCAAGGTCGGTGAGCTGAACGGGGTGACCATTATCGATGATTATGGTCATCATCCAGTGGAAATCGCTGCGGTGTTAAAGGCGGCACGACAGGCTGGCGCGCGGGATGTGATCGCCGTGGTGCAGCCGCATCGTTATACCCGTCTCGCCTCGTTATTCGAAGAGTTTTGCACCTGCATGAACGACGCGGGAACCGTCATTGTTGCCGATGTTTATCCAGCTGGCGAAGAACCCATCGACGGGGTTAACCGCGATGCGTTGGTCGACGGGTTGCGCGCGCGCGGACATCGTTCGGTGGTTCCCTTGGCCAACCCTGCGTATCTTGCAGAAATGGTCAAGGCTATTGCTAAGCCGGGTGATTATGTCGTGTGCTTGGGCGCGGGTAATATCACAACATGGGCCCAGGCTTTGCCCGAGCAGCTTCAGTCGCTCAGCGATCAAAATCGCCGAGGCGGCGGCGCATGATCGATACGTCCACCGCCCCCTGGTATGCCGCCCTGCCGCCGTTGCGCGGACGGGTGATCGCTGATGCTCCTCTCGCCGCGGGAACCTGGTTTCGGGTTGGTGGTTCAGCAGAAGTGCTGGTCCGACCAGCCGATATTGATGATTTGGTCACCTGCATGACGGCGGCATCACCCGAATGGCCAGTGACCATTTTGGGTGCGGCATCGAATATTATTATCCGAGACGGCGGTGTGCCGGGGCTGGTGGTCAAGTTGGGCCGTGGGTTCGGTGAAATTGCCATCGAGCCTGATGGGGTGATTGCGGGTGCGGCAGCATTAGACACCACAATCGCCGACCATGCCGCGATGGCCGGATTGGGCGGATTGGAATTTCTCTCGGGAATCCCTGGGTCATTGGGGGGTGCTGTCGCGATGAACGCGGGGGCCTTTGGTGCCGATATGCGCTCGGTGCTCGATTGGGCTGAAATTATCGGACCCGATGGCTCAATGAAGCGCTATGGAGCCGACGAGCTGGGCCTTGATTACCGCCATGCGCGCTTGCCGCCGGGCGGAATTGTGGTGCGCGCACGCCTGCGGGCGCACACTGAGGAGCGCAACGTGGTGATTGCGCGCATGGATGATATTAAAGCCCAGCGCGAGGCGACTCAACCGGTGCGGGCGCGCACCGGCGGGTCAACCTTTCGTAACCCACCGGGCCACAAAGCATGGCAATTGATTGACCAAGCCGGCTGTCGTGGCATGCTGATCGGTGATGCACAGGTTTCCGAAAAACATTGCAATTTCCTAATCAATCGCGGACAGGCGACCGCAAGCGACCTTGAGGCGCTGGGCGAACTGGTGCGCGAACGCGTGCAGGCTATGTTTGGCGTCGAGCTGCTTTGGGAAATCAAGCGCATGGGCATTCCCGGCGGTGTGACATGAAACGCATCGCGGTCTTGATGGGTGGTATTTCGGCCGAGCGCGAGGTTAGCTTGGCGACCGGTGCGCAGGTTGTTGATGCGCTGCGCGCCGCCGGGTACGATGTGCAGCCCGTCGAGGTGGGGGCTGATCTGGCTGCACTCATCGCCGCACTAACGCCAGCCCCTGATGCCGTGTTCAACGCCTTGCATGGCCGGTTCGGCGAAGACGGCACGATCCAAGGTGTTCTTGATTATATGGGCATTCCTTATACCCATTCGGGCGTGCGCGCCTCGGCATTGGCAATGAACAAAGCCGCGGCCAAGGCGATATTTGCGGCAGCCGGATTGCCGGTTGCACCGCATCGGATTGTGCCGGTTGCCGAGTTGGCGGAAGCAGACCCGTTACCGCCGCCTTATGTGTTGAAGCCTACGAATGAAGGCTCCTCGGTTGGTGTGCATATTATTAAAGACCATGATAATCGGCGCGCCGCCATTGCTCGCGATTGGGCGTTTGGCGTGCATATTATGGCTGAAGATTATGTGGCCGGGCGAGAGTTGACTGTTAGTGTTCTCGACGATCGGGCTTTGGCAGTTACCGAGATTTTTGCCAATGGGTTTTATGATTACCAGGCGAAATATGCGCAAGGCGGCTCGCACCATGAGATCCCCGCACGCATTGATCCAGAGCTAGCCGAACACGCTAAGCATATTGCATTGACCGCGCATCGGGCACTGGGCTGCCGAGGCGCGTCGCGCGCCGATTTCCGCTATGATGCTGCGCAAAACCGATTGATTTTACTTGAGGTAAACACCCAACCTGGCATGACCGCCACCTCATTGCTGCCCGAGCAAGCGGCCTTGTGCGGAATCGACTTCCCGGCACTCTGCGCCTGGATGGTGGAGCGCGCGACATGCCGCGATTAAAGCCCAACAGCCGAAAATTGCAGGACCGTCCCAGCGAGCGAACATTGTTAATCCGCCGTGCCCGGCGCGGATTAAAGCCGTTGGTATTGATGGTGCTTACCGCAGCCGTTTTGTTAGTTATGGTGCTTGGTTGGCGCACCGTGGTGACCCACCCGCATGATCGGATGCGCAAGGCGGTTGCGTCCAGCCTAGGCGATTTGGGGTTCCGGGTTCGGCATGTCGTGATTGATGGTGCGATCACCACACCCAAGCCCGCGATCGAGGCCGCGCTGGGATTGCGTGATGGACTGCCAATATTTGATGTCGCCCCTCGCCGCGCGGCACGCACGCTTGAACAGCTTGGCGTGGTGCGGCAAGCCGTGGTGGAACGGTTGTTGCCGGGAACCGTCAAAATCCGCATTGATGAGCGTGCGCCAGCGGGCATTTGGCAACGGCCTGATCATGGTTTTGCCCTGATCGGCAGCGACGGATCAGTGATCCAACCACGGGGTGGCACCGCCGCCCACGCACGGGATCCTGGTTTGCTCTTGTTTGTTGGCGCGCAGGCGCCAGCGCATGCGGCGACGCTGATCGCGCTGTTGCAGAGTCATGCGGCGATCGGTGCTGCGGTGATCGCAGCCGAATGGATCGATAACTCACGGTGGAATCTGATTCTCCGCGATCACGCGATTATCGAATTGCCCGCGCAGCATTTGAACGATGCGCTCGCGGTGCTGCATCACGCCGATACCAAAATCGCGCTGCTTGATCGACCGGTGCGGCTGATCGATTTGCGTCAGCCCGACCGGCTGATCGTGAAGCCTTATGCGCAGCCGGCAACAACAACAATCAAGCCGAAGCATTCATGAAGGAGGTCTGCCCGTGAACGACCTGTCGAATCGCACCGGCACCAACCCACCGCCGCCACGCAATGCTGAGGCTCGCCCGCGCCCAACCCGCGCCGGGGCGTTCGGCGTGCTTGATATCGGCTCGTCAAAAATTGCCTGCCTGATCGGTCGTGCGGAAAGCGATGGTCGGCTGCGGGCCTTGGGTTTTGGCTGGCAAAAAAGCCGTGGCATCAAATCAGGCGGGATTGTTGATCTGGATGAGGCCGAGCGCGCGATTCGCGCAGCCGTTGGTGCTGCCGAAGACATGGCGGATTTGCGGCTGAAATCAGTGGTGGTCAACTTATCCTGCGGCCAACCGGAAAGTCGGTTGTTTAATGTGCAATGGCCGATTGATGGTCGGGCGGTGGTCGAAGACGATATTCGCCGCGTCGTGCGCGAGGCGAAAGCCCGCGCCAACGCCGAGGGGCGCGGCACGCTTCATGTGTTACCGCTTGGCTTTGCCGCTGATGAAACCGATGGCGTCGCTGATCCACGCGGTCTGTATTGCGACACCTTGGCCGCACGCCTGCATGTGATTGATGCCTCGCGCACCGCGATCAGAAGTGTGACCGCGTGTTTGGCACGCTGTGAATTGGAAATTGTGTCGATGGTTTCGGCGCCTTTCGCGTCGGGGCTCGCAACCTTGGTCGAAGACGAGCGCACGCTCGGCTCAATTGTGATTGATATGGGTGGGGGCACCACCACCCTCGCGGTATTTGCCGATGGACAGGTGTTGCATACCGCACAATTGCCGGTTGGTGGCCAGCACGTCACCAATGACGTCGCACGGTTGCTATCAACACATGTTGCTCATGCAGAACGTTTGAAAACGCTTTATGGCACTTGCCAACAAAGCCCCGATGATGCACGCGAGATGTTGCCCGTGCCGATGATTGGCGAAGCAGAGCATCAAATCGCCAAAGTGCCGCGCAGCGCACTGGTTTCGGTTATTCGCCCGCGCCTTGAAGAGATTTTTGAACTGGTGCGCGACCGAATTGACACTTCAGGCTTAGGCCGGGCCGCCGGTAACCGCGTGGTGTTGACGGGCGGTGCTGCGCAACTCGTGGGGGCGCGTGAGCTTGCTGCGGAAATCCTGAAACGTCAGGTGCGGATCGGCCGACCCTTTGGCGTGATCGGATTGCCCGACAGTGCCACCGGACCCAATTTTTCGACCCTGACCGGTTTGCTCGCCTTCGCTACGGGTGACGGGCAAACCCTTCATGATCTGGATTTATCAATCGATCGACCACGAGGCCTGTTCGGCAAAATATCCACCTTTCTGCGGGAGCGGCTGTGATGCGCGCTCTGACTGACCTGATTGTGCTGTTTTCGTTATCCCCTGATTTTTCCTAAGGAGCCTGCCATGACGTTAAATCTGACCGTCCAAAAAACCAACCATACCGACTTCACGCCGCGCATCGCGGTTTTTGGTGTCGGCGGTGGCGGTACCAACGCGGTGAATAATATGATCGCGCTCAACTTGCCGGGTGTCGAGTTTGTGGTCGCCAACACCGATGCCCAGCAGCTTTTACTCTCGCGCGCTGAGCGCCGGATTCAGCTCGGTCCGCATATCACTCAGGGTAATGGTGCAGGTGGCAAGCCCGAGGTTGGCCGCGCATCGGCGGAAGAAGCCGAAGACGAATTGGCCCGTCAGCTTGACGGCGCACATATGGCCTTCATTACCGCCGGAATGGGGGGGGGCACCGGCACGGGGGCGGCGCCGGTGATTGCCCGCATGGCACGCGAACGCGGCATTTTGACCATCGGCGTGGTGACGAAGCCTTTTGCCTTTGAAGGCAAAAGGCGGATGCGCGCGGCTGAGGAAGGCATCGCGGAATTACAGAACTTCGTTGACACGCTCATTGTTATTCCCAATCAGAACCTGTTCAAAGTGGCTAATGAACGCACCGGTTGGAAAGAAGCCTTCGCGATGGCGGATCACGTTTTATATATGGGCGTGCGCGGCGTCACTGATTTGATGGTGGTGCCGGGCGAGATTAATCTTGACTATGCTGACGTGCGCTCGGTGATGTCCGAAATGGGCAAGGCGATGATGGGCACCGGCGAAGCCGAGGGCGAGGATCGGGCCATGCTGGCGGCAGAGGCGGCGATTTCTAATCCATTGTTGGAAGAAACCAACATGAAGGGCGCGCGCGGCCTATTAATTAATATCACCGGCAGCTCGGATTTGACTTTGTTTGAGGTAGATCAAGCCGCAAACCGAATTCGTGAAGAGGCCGACGAAGACGCGAACATCATGTTCGGTATGGCGCTCGATGAAAGCCTAGGTGGTCGGGTGCGGGTTTCAGTGGTAGCCACCGGCATTGATACGGCCACACCCGCTTTGGCCGAGCGGCCCCGGCTGATCGCGGTTGGCGGTGGCAACATGATGGTCGACGCGATCGCAGGCACAATGCCTCACCCCCAAGGCCAGCCGATGATGGCACCGCACGGGGCGCCGCAGGGCATGATCCATAGCGTGCCTGCGCCTGGGCCCGCCCAGGGTTTTGCCCACAGCCCTGCGCTGAGTGTGGTTAGTGTGGCAGCACCGATTATTCTCGATCAGTCCGCCGCAATCGAGGAAGCACGGCACCCCGCACCGATGAGCGCCTATGGCAGCGCGCCTGCCTTGCGCGCGCCGTCAGCCTCACCTTCCTATCGTGAAGCGCCACGCGCACCGACAGCCGAACCCGCCAAGCGCGCGAGCTTGTTTGCCCGCATGACCAGCGGTTTTCGTGCGCCAGTGGCCGAAGCACCCCGCGCTGAAACCCACCGGACCGAGGCTCAACGGCAGGAGCCAACTCGCGGCTATATGGCCCCTGCCCCGCACCCGCAAATGGCGGCGCCGGCACCGATGCCGGTGATGACGCATCAGCCCAACTATCAGGCGCCATCAGCGCAAGCGCCCGCAGGCCCTCAGCCTATGGTGCGCCAAACCCAAGCCGAGGATGTGGCACTCGAGATCCCTGCCTTTCTCCGCCGCCAACAATCATAAGGCTGCATCATGGCGCGGCGACCCCGCAAAATCGTCGCGCCATTTTCTGCCGATGTGCTGCGCCAAATCGAACGGCGTGGCCTGGCCCGCTCGGGGTTTAGCGACCTATTTCATGGGCTGATGACGATGCGCTTAGCGCCGTTACTTGCCCTTCTGACCGGCGCAATCATTGTTACCAACCTGATTTTTGGGGTGTTTTATGCTTTGTCCGGCGGCATCGGCGGTGCCCGCCCCGGCAATTTCGGCGATGATGTATTTTTCTCGGTGCAAACCTTCTCGACCACCGGCTATGGGGCGCTCTACCCGCGCTCGGTCCTCGCGAATTCGATTGCCAGTATTGAAATTATTTTCGGATTGTTAGCAACCGCCTTCGCCACCGGCCTATTATTTGCGCGCCTCTCGCGGCCTCAGGCGCGATTGCTATTTTCGAAAACGATGGTGGTGCACCGGATGCGGGGTGAAAATTCCTTGATGTTTCGCGTCGCTAATCAACGCCGCAATCAACTCACCGATGCACGAATGACCCTCACTTTGATCCGTCAGGAGGTCGATGAAGATGGCCATGTGATGCGCCGGATGGTCGATCTGCCGTTAGAGCGCGCGAGTACTCCCGCCTTCGCTCTATCCTGGACCGTCATCCATCAGCTCGGACCCGACAGCCCTCTCCATAGATTGGATGCTGCGGCGATGCAGGCGCAAAGCATGGCATTCCTCGCTAATCTGACCGGCCTGGATGACACCCTCCTAGCCACAGTGACTGCACGGCATGTGTACGGCCCTGCCGATATTCATTTTGGTGCGCGATTTGCCGATATTTTCGACACCGGCACCGACGGCGCCTTTGCCATTGATTATAATTTATTTCACGTAATTGAGCGTGACGCGGACTTGACCTCGTCCAAACCTCACAAAAATGAAGGTTAGGGCAACATCCGATCAAATGGAATTGTTTGATCGGATTAAGTTGGCTGCCAAACAACAAGTTAGAGTGCTCTCGTAGGCCAAAGCGAACGGAAACGCTCTAGAACCAAGGAACCCTGCCATGAAATTGTTTTACTCTGCGAACAGCCCTTATGTGCGTAAAGTGATGGTTTGCGCGCAACTGCGCGGCCTTGATCAACGGATCGAAAAAATCGAAACCAACCCCCATGCAAGTCCCGCCGCTTTGGTGGCGGAAAACCCGCTCTCAAAAGTGCCGTGTTTATTGACCGAGGATAAGTTCGCCTTGTTCGATAGTCCGGTAATTTGTGAATATCTCGACACGATGGGTGATGCACTCGCTTTGTTCCCACCGGCGGGCTCAGCGCGCTGGGTTGCGCTCCGTTTGCAGGCAGTGGGCGATGGGACTTTGGATGCGGCGGTTGCCCGACGGATGGAAAGTGTCAAGCCGCACGAAACGGCCCGCACGGCTTTCATGGACCGCCAGAAACAGGCGGTTGATCGGGCCCTCGCGATGCTCGAACGCGAAACGCTGGGCGCGCTGACCGATATTGGTTCGGTCAGTGTGGCCTGTGCGCTGGGCTATTTGGATTTCCGCTTCGGCCCTGATGATTGGCGTGCGGCGCATCCTCAGCTTGCCGCGTGGTTTGCCTCAATCGCTCAACACCCCGCAATCACTGCGACCGCACCGCCGGTCAGCTGAGCTTACCCAACGACGAAAGCAACTGTCGACTGGCCCGGGCGCGGTGGCTGATTGCGTGTTTTTGCACAGCCGATAATTCGGCAAAACTGGCCGTTAGCCCGGATGGGATGAAAATCGGATCATAGCCAAAGCCATGGCTGCCTTGGGGTTGGGCGGCAATAACTCCGTGGCAAAATCCTAAATAGGTTGCGGTCTCGCCGGTTGGGAACGCCAGGCACAGCGCACAGGTGAACCAGGCGCGGTCATCCTCGCGACTGGCCGCGATGATTTGGGCCATCGCCACCGGATAGCCGCCGCACTCCTCGGCAAACCGGGCCGAGCGCAAGCCCGGCGCACCGCCGAGTGCGGCAACCGACAGGCCGGAATCATCGGCCAAGGACGCCAAGCCGCTGGCCCGCGCCGCACTCAGCGCCTTGATTTGCGCATTCTCGGCAAAATCCGCACCGGTTTCCGCAGGTTCCGCCAGACCGAGTACAGCCGCATCTGTGCAATCGATCCCTGATTCCGCCAACAAACTTGCGAACTCACGGCGCTTGCCCGCATTATGGCTGGCAATCACCAAACGGCTCCCGGCGCGTAATAACGACATGTTATTCCCCCAATGCACTCCGCTGCGCCGCGAACAGCGCATCGGTGCCTTTGCGCGCGAGGCTGAGCAATTGGGCGAAGGCCGCATCATCGAAGGTCGATTTCTCGGCCGTCGCCTGAATTTCCACAATGCCGCCCGCCGCGGTGAGCACGAAATTCGCATCCGCCTCGGCGTTGGAATCTTCGGCATAATCCAGATCCAACAAGCCTGTCGCCTCGATAATCCCGCAGGATACCGCAGCAACTTGGCCGATCAGCGGATTGGCCTTCAGCACATTATTGCGCTGCAAATGGCGGATCGCCAAAGCGAGCGCGACATACGAACCGGTGATTGCTGCACAGCGCGTGCCGCCATCGGCGTTCAGCACATCGCAATCCAGCGTAATGGTCATTTCGCCGAGCACCGCCCGATCCACCACGGCGCGCAATGAGCGCCCGATCAACCGTTGGATTTCCTGCGTCCGACCCGACTGCTTGCCGCGTGCCGCCTCGCGATCACCACGGGTATGGGTGGCGCGCGGCAGCATGCCATATTCCGCCGTCACCCAACCCTGACCCGAATTGCGCATAAAGCCCGGCACCCGCGCCTCCACGCTGGCCGCGCATAACACCTCGGTGCCCCCCATTTTGATCAAAGCCGACCCTTCCGCGTGATGGGAAAATCCGGTGATAATTTCGACCCGACGCAAAGCGTCAGTGGCGCGGCCGGATGGGCGCGAAAAAACGGTCATGAAAACTCCTGCAGGCCTGGGTGATGATGCTTGATTTCCGCGTTGCGATAGCGGACTCTGCGCTCATGGACCAGAGCCCGCCCCCGAAACACCCGTCTTATCGCGCGCAAACGCCGATCCCGCCGGGGCTTGACCCACGTTCCGCCGCGATTTTACGGGAAATTGTCGAGCAATATGTCGAAACCGGCGAGCCGGTGGGCAGCCGCACCTTGTCGCGCCGCCTGCCGTTAAACATCTCAGCCGCCACCATTCGCAACGTGATGGCGGATTTGACCGATGCCGGCTTGTTATTCTCGCCGCATGTCTCGGCGGGGCGTCTGCCCACCGATCGCGGTTTGCGGCTATTTGTTGATGGATTGCTGCATTTCGGCGAATTATCCGATGATGAGCGCGAGGTAATTGAGCATGCGCTGAGCCAGTCCAACCGCTCCATGCAGGACGTGTTGACCGAAGCCTCGACCTTGCTCGCGGGCCTGTCCTCGGCAGCCGGTTTGGTGTTGGCGCCCAAATCCGAAGGCCCGATCAAGCACATCGAGTTCGTGCCCTTAGGGCCGGGACGCGCCTTGGTGGTGCTGGTCACCGCCGATGGCCAGGTCGAGAACCGGGTGATCGAAACCCCGCTTGGTCTGCCGCCCTCGGCCTTGCAGCAGGCGGGGAATTATCTGAACGCCCAGCTTTCCGGTCGCACCTTGACCGAACTGCGCGCCCGCGTCGCCGATGATCGGGCGGCGAGCCGAACCGCCCTCGATACCTTGGCCAGCAGCGTGGTCGAAGCCGGGTTAGCCACCTGGTCGGCGGAAGGGCGCGGTGGCTCGTTGATCGTGCGCGGCCAAGCACGGCTGCTTGCTGATATTGATCAGGTGGAAAAACTTGGGGCGATCCAAACCTTGTTTGATCAGCTCGAACATCAGGAAACCATGCTGAAATTGCTCGAACTCGCCGAAGGCTCGGACGGGGTGCGTATTTTCATTGGCGCGGAAAGCAGCGTGTTCGGCACGGCGGGCGTTTCAATGATCGTGGCCCCGGCGCGCAATCGCGATGATCGGATCGTCGGCGCGATCGGGGTGATCGGGCCCACCCGAATCAATTATGGCCGGATCATTCCAGTCGTTGATTACACGGCACGGGTGATCGGGCGCCTGCTCGGGTGAGCCTCAGCGAGCCTCAGCTTATCGCACCATGCTGACGCAAAAAAACGAGCAACGGCAAAATCGGTAAACCCAGTATGGTGAAAAAATCACCGTCAATCCGCTCGAAAAGCTGGATCCCCCGCCCCTCCAGCCGATAGGCGCCGACACTGGAAAAACAAGCCTCCCCTTCGACGGCCAAATAATCGGCAATAAACCCATCGGACAAGGTCCGCATGGTGAGCGTCGGCACCGCCAGATGCTGCCAAATCACCTGACTGGCCCGCACACAACATACCGCCGTATGCAGCCGATGCACCTGACCACTCAGCCGACGCAAATGATCCGCCGCCTCGTCATGCGAGCCCGGCTTATCGAGCCAGTAATCCCCCACTGAGAGCATTTGATCAGCGCCAATGACCAGCGCGTCCGGATGCTGCGCCGACACACGCAGCGCCTTCAACCGCGCTAATGTTTGCGCGACAGCCCCGGGCGCCTCACCGGCGCGCGCCCCCTCCAGCTTGACCGCCGCTTCGTCGCAATGGGCCGGAATCACCTGAAATTGCAGACCCGCACCGCGCAAAATCGCCGCGCGCGACTCTGACCCGCTCGCCAGAATAATCATCCGCCGATGCGCAACAAAGTCGGGCCGTGACGAGCGAGCCATAAGGTCGCCGCGTCCCGATGCGGTGTGAGGCGCTCGACCAGGGACCAAAATGCCGGGCTATGATTCATTTCCCGTAAATGCGCCACCTCATGCCCGATCACATAATCCTGAACAAAATCAGGCGCCATAATCAATCGCCAGGACAACATCACCGTGCCATCCGCCGCACAACTGCCCCAGCGCGAACTGGTATCCTTAATCCGCAGGCCGGTGATCCGGCCTTTGATCAATACCGCCTTGGCGGCCGCCTTCGCGGTGAATTGCCCGCGCGCTTGCTCGATCAGCGCATCACGCAATCGCCGGACCAGAAACTCGGAACCACCGCCGATGGTAATGCTCGGCTCCGGGCGCAGCGAAATCCGCGCCGTGCCGCGCCAAACTGGATCATGCACAATCCGATGCGGAATATTATCAATCGGCACGAAGCCACCCGCGCGCCAACTTCTGGGTTTGGGTAAGGCGGCGAGCCGATCGGCGACCCAGGTCTCATGGGCGCGCAGCAAGGCAAGCCCGGCATGGCGCGACGCGCGCGGCGGCAGAGTGATAACAATATCGCCATCAAGCGGGCTGATCCGCAGCCCCACCCGTCGCGCGCGATTATTGCGGCGCCAGCGTAACCCGGCAGGCCGCCCTGCGATCAGAATCTGCTCCTGATCCGGCGGCGCCTGTTTCATGACCGGCGACGTGGACGCCGCACATCGCGTTGCGGCCAATCAACAATGTGATATTCCAAATCCCCGGCGTGATCCTCGCTAATCACCCGACCGGACACCGTGGCCCCAGCAGCATGCGGGCTCGATTTGTCGCCGGAAACCAGCGGATGCCACGCGGGCAATCCGCGCCCGTCCGCCAAGCGCCGATACGCGCAGGACGGCGGCAGCCAATCGATCTCGGCCACCATCGGCGCGGTCAAACTGATGCAATCGGGCACATCGCGTCGACGCTCGGCATAGTTGCTGCACTGACACGTACTGGTATCGAGCAGCCGACAGGCGACATTGGTATAAGCCAGCGCGCCACTGTCCTCGTCGCGCAATTTATGCAAACAACAGCGGCCACAGCCATCGCACAAGGACTCCCATTCGGCCTCGGTCATCTGATCGAGACGTTTAGCCTGCCAGAATGGTTCCATGTCGGCCTTGGGCATCACCCATGGTAACGCGTGTTACCATGGGATGGAAGCCAATATTAACCGCCAAACCGCGCTAACATCGCCCGCAGCGGATTCGCCCCGGCATTTTGCGCACCCATATTCACCACAATTTGGCGCGGCCCGACCGTGCGACCATAATATTGCTGATCCAGACCGGAATCATTGGAAAATACCGACCCTGACAGCGAGACGCCGCCATACAAGCCGCGCGACTTGGTGAAGGTGATGATATCCGCCCCCACCGCCGTCCCGGTCGAGCCGCCAATTCCTGCCCCAATGGTGGCAACCGAGAGGCCGGCATCCGCGCCCACCTTAAACTGGCTATTGAGGAACGCGTTGAGCGCCGTCTGATTCATTAGCATCATAATCACTTGCGCATCCTGCGCGCCGATTTGCAGGCCGAAACTGCCACTACCCATGGTGTAGAACGCCGGGTCCGACCATGAGCCGCTCGCCGCGCGCGACACCAACACGCAATCGCCGCCTTCGCCACCAATGAAAAAGCCCGCTTTGAAAATGCGCGGGCAAACCACGACCGCCTGGGCGCGACGCAGGAACTGGGAAGCCTGATTACCCGCTGCACCGCCATTACCGAGCATGGTTTCGACGGTCAGGGTCGAACGATCAACCAACACCTGCGCCCCATTACCATTGGCGGCGGATGCGCCCGTGGAACAGGCCGCGAGCGGGGCAGCAATCATCAATGAAATCATCCCGACGCGCGCGAGCCGATGCTTGAACACGCCGCGCACGGCGGCGTTGACGACGTGACGAACTGTCATGCGAAATCTCCGTTTGGCTAATCGATAAGCTATTCTACCGCTATTTAAGGAGATTGTGTGGCAGGGGCGAAAAAACTACCTAACTTGCCGAATGTTCATTAATCGTTACCGTTCGCCACGCCCCTGTAGCCAGGGCTGCCGGTGTTACCTCGGGCGTCGGATGCCAGCCGGTATGGAATTCGAGCACGGTCAAGGATAGGTTTTCAACGGCCAAGCTCAACGCCTGATGAGCGGTCAAATCAAGAGCATGCGCCACCGCAGCCCGGATCGCGCCGCCATGGGAAATCGCCACGACATCCGCACCCAAATGCGCCTCGGCCCGCCTGGTCAACGTCGCGCCAACGCGATGGCGTAACTGCATAAAACTCTCGCCGCCCGGCGGCTCGGCATCGCCGCCGATTGGCCAAAACGGATGTTCGGCGCGCGCACCCGCGAACTCCGTCATGCTGCGCCCCTCCCACTGACCAAAATTCTGCTCAATCAATCCGGGCTCAATGGTCGGGTTCGTGGTGCCATACCCGGCTTGGCTAATCGCTTCAGCGGTGCGGTGGGTGCGGTTCAGCGGGGTGACCAACCAGTGTGCATCGCGCGGCAAGACCCGAGCCAAATAGGCATAGCGGGGTCGGTCGGTGAGCAGACGCTGATCACAAACCGGCACGTCGCGCTGGCCGTATAATTCCGCGAGGGCCTCGGGTGCCACGACGGCGTGGCGGATTAACCAAAAACGGGTGGTGGTGCGCTGCATGATTGGGAAACGCCCTATTCGCCGATAGAAATCAAGGCGCCGGTGCGGCGCGCAGCGCGGAACTGGGCTGCAAAAACCATAATCGAAACGCCCAGCCATACCAAATTGAGCGCAAACGCAGCACTGAGTTGGCCCCAGGCGGGAGCCTGATGCGCCAAGGCCGCGCGCATCCCGGCAAAAATATGCTCAGCCGGCAGCGCACGCGCCACCGGGCGCAGCCAGATCGGCAAGGCGGTGAGCGGATAAAATACGCAGGCAATCGGCGTCAGGCCAAACGCCAAGGTCCAGGCCAGCGCCTCCGCCGACGCGCCATAGCGAAACAACAACGACACCACCAACAGCGCCATCCACCACCCCATCAGGAACAGATTAAACAGCAACAAAGCCAGCATCGGGCCGATGGCAAATACGTCAAAATGATACAACACCGCCGCCAAAATCGTGGCCGGGGCCAAGCCCACGACGGCGCGCAATACCGACACACCGAGCAGGCTCAAAATCAACTCATGCGGACGCAGCGGGCTGACAAACACATGGCCCAGATTGCGCGACCAGATCTCCTCCAAAAACGACAAGGTCACCCCGATCTGCGCGCGCAACGCCACCTCCCACAGCAACACTCCGCCGATCAGCGCGGCCCCGATCGCCAGTGGTTGGCCGGGATGATCATGGGCCAAAAACCGCGCGGTAAAGCCCCAAATCAACAACTCCAAGGTCGGCCAGTAGCCGAGTTCGAGTAAACGCGGCCATGATTTGCGATACAGGCAAAAATGCCGATACATCAGCCCCCAAACCCGCCGCGCTGACTGGGCCGGTTGCGTCATTCGCTTGCCTCTTGTGCGCCAAACCGGGCAATTTGCAAAAACACATCCTCCAAATCGGTGCGACCATAGCGCGCGATCAAATCAGCCGGCGTGCCCCGGTCAACGATCCGCCCGCTTTGCAGCATCAACACATCGGCGCAGAGCCGCTCGACCTCCGCCATATTATGCGAGGCGAGCAAAATCGCCGCGCCGCTGCGCCGCTGATAGGCTTCGAGGCGCGTGCGCACATAATCCGCGGTATCGGGATCAAGGCTTGCCGTCGGTTCATCGAGAAGCAGCAAATCAGGCTCGTTAATCAGCGCCTTGGCCAGCGCCACCCGAGTTTTCTGCCCGGCCGACAACCCGCTCACGGTCCGGCGCAACAATGACCCCAAATTAAACTCCTCGGCCAACGCCGCAATGCGGCGCTCCAAGCCGGGCACATTATATAAATGCCCATAGACCCGCAGATTTTCAGCAACCGTCAGGCGCATCGGCAGAGCCACATAGGGCGAGGAATAATTCATCCGCGCGAGTGCGGCGAACCGGTCCCGCGCAATATCATGACCGAGCGCGACAATCCGGCCACGATCAGGCAGCAAAATACCCAGCAACATCGAAATTGTCGTGGTTTTGCCCGCGCCATTACCGCCGAGCAATCCAACCGTACTGCCGCGCGGCACCCCAAAGCCGATCCCATCGACCGCAGTAATCGCGCCGAAACGCTTGACCAAATCAGTGACAATCAGCGCATCCATTGCGCACCTATAGAGCGGCGGATCGTGCCGGGTAAACCGCATGTCACGTTGATCGCGATTGACAATCAAAACGGCACTGCCTATCCCCCCCGACTTTGCATACCGGTATCGGATCGAGCGCATCATGAAAATCGGCCCCGCAATGACCCCCCGCAACGCCATTTTTGCCTGTCTGATCCTGTTGATTGTTCTGGGCGCAATCCATACCCGTCTGGCCACGCTGCCGCTCTGGGGTGCAGATTCTGACATCGCCGATCCGGTGTTAATTTGGCAAGGCATCCATCTGCACGGGATCGGCTTCCTGCAAAATTGGCGCTATACCGGCGATAACTGGCTATTATCGCTGATCCCGATCGATTTCCTCCTATTCGCCCTTGCCGGTCACGCGCCGATCATTTTGCTGCTCATCGGTCTTGGTATTTTCTACGCCATCATTCTGCTGGTTTATCTGATCATCGACGCTGAGTGCGGACGCCTGGCCGCATTAGCCAGCGCCGCCGTCCTGCTGTTCACCGGACGTCCGGCTTTGGGCGCCGACGGGTTCCTCACCTATCCGATTTCACACGGCATCACCCTCGCATGGGGTTTGCTCGGCCTGCTTTGTGCGGCGCGCTGGCTCCGCACGCCTGACAAAAAATGGCTCATCGCATCAGGCATCAGCCTCTATATCGGCTGTCAGTCCGATCCATGGGGCACCTTCGCGTTTTTACTGCCGATGATGCTGGGCAGTGTCGCTCTGCTGGTGTTTCATCGGGCGGACCGCGTTGGTGCTGAGTGGCGTGCGCTGCGTGCCGTGATCCTCATGGGATTGGTGGTGATCGGCCTCATCATCACCCGATTTTTCGGCATTTTGTTGTTTTTGTTAGGACCGCCGCATCATTTCGCGCCGATCAGCGCAATGCTCCAGCGCGCTTTGATCGCCTTGCGCTACATCCCGGTGTTTTTCAATGTCATTCCCGGCTCGCTCACCACAACCGGCACCACACCAACCCATCTGATCACCGGGATCGATACCGCCATCCTCTTGACGCTGCTTGGCATTACCGGGGTGAAATTCTGCCGCGCGACCACCAGTTTGTCCCTCACCCGTAAGTTTCTGGCCCTCACCAGCATCATCTCGCTCGGCCTGATGGTGGCGGCTTTGATCGGCAGCGATTTTCCCTTAAACATGGCAACCGCTCGATATCTGAGTAATTTCTTCGTCTTCGTGCCCATCCTGATCGCCATCGGTTGGAGCGGCGTCCCATTATACAGTCCGCGCGGCGCGGCCCTGATCAGCATCATCGCCGCAGGGTCAATCATTGCCGGGTTGGTGAGTAATCAACTCACCCTCCGACCCACCATTCCGCGCAACGGCATCCCCGCTTTAGCGAAATTTTTGACCGCGCATCATCTCAGCTTCGGCTATGGTCCCTATTGGCCGACCGAGGCCAATGCCATGAATTGGGTCAGTAACGGCGCTGTCACCATCAGGCCGATTGTCTATGACCGGCAATCAGGGCGCTTCATTCCCAAGGGGATTTTAACGTTGCAAGCCTGGTATCAACATCCAAATTCGGGGCCAAAATCATTCCTGATTGTGCAAACCCAAGCCAATAGTTGCGGGACGAAAATCACCTGCATCAGTGCGGCTGAACGGCAATTCGGACAGCCCTCTCGCCTCCTGCCTTATCGGTCGCTCAGCATCCTGGTGTTCGATCACCCGCTCCGTTTCTAGAGCGCGATATGTTCAGATTGACGCAGTCGCGCCAACCTGAACATATCGCGCTCTAGCTTTGTTTGCGAGGCTGATTCACGCTTGTCATTGCCGCGCATTATGCGCGTCAATTCCAAACGATCAGGCTCTAACGGAACCCCGATCAACCTCCGGCCACTCGCTCCTCATGATGATCCTGCGCCACGGTCAAATAAACCGCCGGCAACACGAACAAGGTGAACAATGTGCCAATCGAGAGGCCCGAGGCGATCACTGCACCCATATTCGAGCGCGCCGCCGCCCCCGCTCCGCTGGCAATGATCAAGGGCACCACGCCCAGCACCATCGCCGCCGTGGTCATCAAAATCGGGCGCAGCCGAATATTCACCGCATGCTCAATCGCTTCCCGCTTGCTCATCCCCGCGCGCTGCGCCTCGTTCGCGACCTCGACAATCAGAATTCCGTGCTTGCTGATCAGCCCCATCAGAGTCACTAACCCAACTTCAGTATAAATATTGATCGATAGGCCGCCGAAGCCTAAATTGATGAACAGCATCGCACCAAAAATCGACATCGGCACCGACACTAAAATGATCAGCGGATCGCGGAACGAATTAAACAACGCTGCCAAGGCCAGGAAAATCACGATCACCGCAAAACCGAACGTCGCCAAAAATCCGCTCCGTTCCTGCACAAATTGCCGCATCGCCCCGCCATAATCCACCGCATAGCCCGATGGCAGCATTTTCGCCGCAAGCTGATCAAGCTTTTTCAGCGCCGTCCCTTCAGCCACACCCGGCGCAACGACACCCTGGATCGTCGCCGCATTGAGTTGCTGGAAATGATTGACCGATTCAGGGATCACAATATGGGCAATATGCGCAACCGAGCCGAGCGGGATCGACACGCCATTGACCGTCGCCACCGGATAATTGAGCACCTGCGCCGCATTGAGGCGGAACTTTTGCGCCACCTGCGGGATCACCTCATAAGAGCGATTATCGAGGCTGAAATAATTGACATAACCCCCGCCCAGCGCGCGCGACATCGCAGCACCGATATCGCTCATGGTTAAGCCCAGATTTGCCGCCTTTGCCCGATCGATCTCAACAGTCGCTTGCGGTTGGTCGATTTTCAAATCGCTTTGCAGAAAAATAAACTGACCCGTCTTCAATGCCGCTTGCAGGAATTTTTGCGACACAACATTGAGTTGCCGGTAGTTATTGGTGGTCTTGATCACAAATTGCACCGGCAAGCCTTGCGAACCCGGCAGCGAGGGCGGTTGGAATGCGGCAATTTGCTCGCCGGGGATCCCGGCATTGGCCTGGTTTTGGATTTCAGTCTGCAATGCCGTGGCACTTTTCGCGCGCTGTCCCCAGGGCTTTAACACCATCCCGGCAATCGAAATCGTCGGCGTGTTGAGCTGGAACGTGTGCTCGGTTGCCTTATGGCTGAACATCAATTTATTCAGCTCATGCGCATAAATCACCCGCTGCTGCAGCGTCGAATTCGGCGCCGCCGTCGACGCCATGATCACCACGCCCTGATCTTCTTGCGGTGCTAATTCACTCTTGGCCCCGCCCGCCAGAAAATAAATACTCCCCAACACGATCGCGCCGAACAGCAAAATCACCGGCACGGTCTTCAAAGCACCGCGCAGCAGGCGCATATAAATGCGCCGGACTTCATCAAAGCGCCGGTCAATGAAACCCACCAACCGGCTTTCCCAGCCCGTTTCCTCACGCGAAATCGCCCGTAATAATTTCGAGCTCAACATCGGCGTGAGTGTCAGCGCGATGATCGCGGAAATCGTAACGGCGGCCACCAGGGTGAAAGCGAACTCGGTGAACAGCGCGCCGGTCAAGCCCGATTGAAATCCGATTGGCACATAAACCGCAGCCAGCACAACGGTCATTGCGATAATCGGGCCTGCCAATTCGGCTGCCGCATTGCGCGCCGCATCCAGGCGCGATTCACCCTCATCCAAATGGCGATTGATATTTTCCACCACAATGATCGCATCATCGACCACCAAACCAATCGCTAACACCATCGCCAGCAAGGTCAGCAAATTAATGGTGAAACCCAGGAGCAACATGGCCGCGAACGTGCCGATTAACGATAGCGGAATCGCGACCACCGGAATAATCACCGAGCGCGGTGTGCCTAGGAAGGCAAACACCACCCCAACCACGATCAGCAGCGCCTCGATCAACGCCGCCTCCACGTCACTGATTGAGGCATTCACGAACTTCGCTGAATTATAAACAATCGTTCCCTGCAAGCCCTCCGGCAAGGATCGCTGGATCGCTGGAAAACGGTTCTGCACGCCCTTGATCACCGAGAGCAAGTCGGCATTCGGCGCCACCTGAATACCGATATAAACCCCGGTTTTCCCATCGAACGCAACATTCGCTTGATAGCTATACGAGCCCAATTTCACCGTCGCGACATCGCCAAGCCGCACCAACTGGCCGCCCGATTGCGACACCACCAATCGGCGAAATTGAGCGGGCGAATGCAAACTCGTCGACGCCGTCAGCGATGTTTGAGTCATCTGCCCTTTGGTGTTACCCAACGCGCTGATGAAATCATTCCCGGCCAAGGCGGCATACACGCTGGTTGCGGTCAAATGATACGCGGCGAGCTTCGCCGGATTAAGCCAAATGCGCATCGCAAAGTTCTGCGCGCCCAGAATCTCCGCCGTCTGCACACCCTGCACCGATTGCAGTTGCGGCTGCACTACGCGCACGAGGTAGTCGGTGATTTGGCTCGGCGTGAGCACCGAACTTTTGAAGCCGATATACATCGCATCCAGCGTTTGGCCGACCTGCAACTTTAATTGCGGCTGCTGCGTTCCGGTCGGCAACTGATTCAACACCGACTGAATTTGTGCCTGAATTTCGGTTAGGGCTTTATCCGGATTGTAATTGAGCACCAAATTGATGGTGATGGTGCTAATCCCGGTTTGGCTTGACGAGGTGATGTAATCAATGCCGTTCACCTGCGCCACCGCATTCTCAAGCGGTGTGGTCACAAACCCGGCCATCGTATTCGGGGCGGCACCTGGGTAGGTGGTGGTGATGGTAATGGTCGCATTCTCGGTCTTGGGATATTCCAAAACCGGCAGGCTACCCATCGCGCGCAAGCCGAGCACCAGAATAATCGCACTCACCACAATCGCGAGCACAGGCCGACGAATAAACAGGGCGGTGAAGTTTTTCATCAGACGCGATCAGTGCAACGGCACATGCGGCGCGGGATTATTCGGCAGCGCCAATTTGTTATTGATATGAACGAACGATCCAGGATGCAGCTTCAATTGCCCCGACGATACAACATTATCACCCGACTTGATCCCCTTGATCACCGCAATCTGATCGCCGCGCGATGCGCCCAATGTGACAAATTTCTGCTCGGCAACCAACTTGGTTTTGCCATGCTGCTTCTGCTTGACCACCACATAAACCGTATCGCCATACGCATTATAGCTAATCGCGGTTTTCGGCAGGGTGATGAATTGCTGCGGCGCCCCGGAACTGATCGACACCCGGGCGAAACTGCCCGGTCGCAATTCATCATGCGGGTTCTGCAAGGTGCCACGCACCAGAACCATCAAGGTCTGGGTACTAACGACCGAATCTAACGCGGTGATGGTGCCGGGAAACCGAACTCGACCAAAACCACCGACAGTGACCGCTATTTTTTGCCCCGGATGGATTTGTCCCAAATCGGTTTGCGGCACATAAAAATTCACGTTTATCGGATTAAGCTGCTGGAGTGATGCAATCGCGGTTCCTGCCGCCAAATATTGCCCCACATCAACCGCGCGCACACCAATCCGTCCGGCGAACGGCGCTTTAACCGTCCGTTCGGCCATCAATTCCTGCTGACCTTGCACCTGCGCCAAATCCGATGCCAAAGTCGCTCGATCGGAATCCACCGTCTGCGCACTAATCGCTTTCGCGTGAAACTGCGCCAAATCACGGTGATACGTCACCCGCGCCAGTGCCGCGACCGCCTGTAATTGGGCCAGCACGGCGGCGTCATTGTTAGAGCGTAAGGTGAGCAGCACCTGCCCTTTTTTGACATCCGTTCCCGACTTGAAATCGATCCGGGCAACAATCCCGGCAATCTGCGCCGACAGGCTTGCCCCCTGCTGGGCCACCAAATTACCCGTCGCATCAATCGTCGGCGCAAAAGCGGTCGGTTCCGCGACAACGGTTGAAACCGTTTGCGGCGCGTATTTCAATGTCGCCAGAAATTTGCCGATGAACATCGCTTTCACCGCACCCCAACCAAACACCGCCCCCAACAACACACCCAACACGACCAGCACAATGATTGTCCGACGCACCGGACGTGCGCGCTTAGGCGCAGGCTGGTTGTAATTGGGATTACGATTTGCATCAAAACCCGAAGAACCGCTCATGGGAAAACTCCGCAACATTTACGCACGGTCGGCGTCACATCCTGGCGATGCCACCAACCACCACCGAGCGACTGGAATAACGCAGCGGTATCCGCATAACGCTGCGCCGTCGCTTGAATCATCGTGATCACAGTCTTGTCATAGGTCTGCTCAGCGGTCAGCACCGTGGTGAAGGATACAGCACCCAGCTTGAACTGCTCGCGGGTGACCTTCAAACTGCGCTGTGCCGCGTTCTCCGCTGACCGGTCCGCCGCCAGTGCCTGCGCGTCATAATGCAAAGCCGCCAGCGAATCCGACACATTTTGGAAGGCCAGCACCACAGTATTCTGATAATCCGCTGCACTCGCCCTTAATGTCGCAATCGCCGCACGGCGCTTAAACAGCAAGTTACCGCCTTCGAACAAGGGTTGGGTCACGCCGGACACCAAGTTCCAAATCAAGGTTTGTGGGGTGAACAAGGTCGCGGCACTCAACGCATCATGACCGACCGAGGCCGATAGAGTGATTTGCGGCAGCATGTCCGCCGTCGCGACCCCGACCGCCGCACTCTCCTGATGCACCAAAGCCGCCGCCTCGCGAATATCCGGACGCTGCTCGACCAGTTTCGAGGGCAGGCTCAACGGCAAACGATGCGGTAAATGCAGCGCGGTCAAATCAAGGTTCGGATCGTGGAACTGGGTCGGAAACACCCCTTCATAGGCCGCAAGCTGATTGCGGATCTGTGCCAACTGCTTTTCCAGCGGCGGCACGGTCGCGGCGGTCTGCGCGCGCAACGCCTCCTGGGTCAGCACATTTGCTTCCGAAATCCCGCCGAGCGCTAACTGTCGGCGCAAAATCCGCAAATCATGGGTCTGCGACGCCAAAATTCGCTGCGTCGCCTTAATTTGCGCGCGCAACGATGCATCGCTGACCGCGGCCGTCACAATATTCGCCGTCAAGGACAAATAACTGGCCTCAAGCGCGAAACGCTGCTGTTGCGCCACCGCCCGCTGGCTCTCAACCTCGCGCCGCAGCAAGCCGAAAATATCCGGCGCATACGACACCGAAACGCTCGCATTCAACAATTCAAACGGCGCCGCACCGCCCGACTGACCGGACGCACCGAGCGCGTTTGTTGTATTCGAAAGCCCGCCCTGTCGCTCGCGCGCAGCCTGGAAACTGCCGCTCAGGCTGGGCAGAAAACCACCCTCCAACGCGCGGGTCTGATCGCGCGCGGCGAGCAATGTATTTTGAGCCGCGACCAAGCTCGGATTGCGCGCCAGCGACGTCGCGATCAACTGATCAAGCGTATGCGAATGAAACGCCTGCCACCACTGACCCTTGATCCGCGCGCCCATCACCACGGTTTGATCAGCCGCACCGCTTTGTATCGCACCCTTTTGCACCGCTGGCGCGGCATAGGCCGAAACCGAGGGCGCCGCAGGCCGATGATAATTCGGTCCCACCGCGCAGCCACTGAGACCCGCGACAATAATCGACACGCCAACCCACCGCGCATAACGCGCCGCGCGTTGATTTGAATGACAAGCGCGTTGCGCAAATTTCAGATCAAGACTCACGTTCGGAAACTAATCAGTTTTGTCCCGGTGCGTCAAGTCATGTAAAAAGCTTGGTATTTTATGATCGATGTTGTTGATGACGCAATAATGACTTGATTTAGCCGGCTGTTTGCGCAATCAACATGATGGTTTGGGAAACAACCATATGCCGATGAGCACCACCACCGCGCCGCGTCGCACCGACGCACGGCGGATGCCAGCGACCCCGCAGGACCGCCGCGACGCGCTGATCGTGGCTGCGGAACGCGTGTTCTTGCGCCAAGGCTATCGCGTGACCACGATGGATCAAATTGCATCCGCGGCTGGTATCTCCAAGCGCACGCTGTATCAGTTGGTTCGCTCCAAGGAACAGCTCTTCACCGATTTGCTTGCCCGACGCCAAAAAGCGTTCGATTTCAGAGTCGAAACCGCCAATCGACCGATCGAAGCGGTTCTGTTCGATATGTTGACCGGCTGGGCCGATCATATTCTCAGCACTAAATCGATCGCCCTGACCCGGGTGATCATGGCCGATTATCTCCACGGCAAAACCCTGTCGCGCCTGCTGAACCGGGCGAGCGAAAAGCCATGCCGCGATGCGTTAATCGCATACCTCACCGACGCCGGAGCGCGCGGTCTGCTCAGCATCAGTGATCCTGAACTCGCGACCCAAATGCTATTCGGCATGACCCTCGGCAGCATCCATGTCAAAATCCTGCTCGGCCTCGCCAAAGCACCCCGCAAAGCCGAGTTGGAGCAACGCGTGGACGCTGCCATCGCGTTGTTTTTACGCGGCGTCGCCAACCCTGATCGGCCCGCTCACTCACCTGACAATTCGCGCCGCCGCTGATCCAACTCCTCGGAATAACGCCGCAGCGCATATTGCTCGGTCAAAACGCCAAGCACATGGCGCGTCTCTGGCCCATCGAGCACGGCTAACACGTCGCACTGCACCCGCTCGAACGCCTGAATCGCCTCTTTCACCGACATTTGCGCCACCAAAAAATCCGACTCGTGGCGTAAAAAATCATGTACATGCTGGTCAGGCGGCGTTCCTGGCGCATGGGTTTCCGCCGGATAGACCAAGCCGACATAGCGCTCGTCGGCATCCACCGCCACCACATATTGCGTCCGGCCCAGCGGAAACTCCTGACGAAACGTCTCCAGATCCGCCGATTCATGGGTGATATACCCAATTTTCCGCATCATCCGCCCGACCGTCAGATTATGGATCCACCCAACATCCACGGCACTGCGAATGCTCTCGCCGCGCAAGTGAAACCGCCAAGTGGTAAATGAGTAGCCAAAGAACCGCCGCACCGTCAGCGATGACGCAATCGCCGCCATCAGCACCGCGATGGTAATGCTGAAGTTATTGGTGCTCTCCAGCGTCAAAAACGTCATGGTCATGGTGCCGCTCACGATCGCGGTGGCCAGCGCCGCCATCCCGACCACCGCATAAAACCCGATTGGCACGCCGTGCTGCACCGGAATTAAAATCGCCAAATCACCAAAGCCCCGCCCGAGCAGCGAGCCCATGAACAAGGAGGCAAAAAACAACCCGCCGCGAAACCCCGTGGCAATCGAAAATGATGACGCGACCGATTTCATTAACAACAGCGCCATGGCAATCACGAACGGATACACCACCGCCAACTCGGTATGCAGCGACGAATTGCCTGATGCCAATACTTTGGGCGTAATCGAGCCCAGCAAGCCCACCACCGTGCCGCCCAAAATCGGGCGCAACCAAACCGGCACACTGGCCCGACGCAGCAAGGTTTCCAGCGTGGTCACCGCGCGCATAATGCCAATGCCCACGAACCCGGCTAGCACGCCCAAAATAACCGCCAGCACATAGGCATAGCCCGGCACATGGGTCGGCAACACCACGCTTAGCGGCGCCGCCCCGCCATGCATCAAGGTTTCCACCACCAGCGTGCCGGCCAGCGACGCGATCACCACCATGGTCAGGCTGGAGAGCGAATAAGTGCCAATCACCAGTTCGATGCCATAAAACGCACCGCATAGCGGCGCGTTGAACGCACCCCCAATTGCCGCCCCCGCGCCACAGCCAACCAAAACCCGCAAATCATTGCGACGCAGCCGCAATTGCTGACCAATAAAGGAGGCGACACCCCCGCCAAACTGCGCGTAACCGGCCTCCTGCCCCACCGACCCACCGACGCCGTTCGAGAACGAGGTTTGCATCGCGACAATAAACGAATCGCGCAGCGATAATTTACCGCCATACAGCGCATTCGCCTCAATC
>JAJZEG010000301.1 GCA_021828605.1 Pseudomonadota bacterium
AAAACCGGCACCTCGCAGGTGGTCGGCAAAAATGGCCGCTACCGTAATCATTTGAACAACGCCTCGTTCATGGCGATGTTCCCGGCCAACCGGCCTCGCTTCGTGGTCTATGTGATGGTCATCCATCCGCACCCGACCAAAAAAATGGCCCATTTTTCCTATGGTTTCACCACGGGCGGCTATGTTTCCGCCCCCGCCGTCGGGCGGATCATCGCGCGTATCGGCCCAATGCTCGGCATCAAACCCCTGGCCGGCGCCGCCCTCAAACAGGTCAGCGCACGCTGGCAAATCCCGCTCAAACCTTCCGTCCCGCCCGGCCAGACCGGCCTAGGCCCCGGCAACCCGTTCCCCCCCGGCGCCAATCGCTACGCCTATCTCCTGGCCCATCAGCAGCCGCCAAAACCAATCCACGCCCGCATCGCGCAAGCCGCCTTGCAACGGGCGCTCATGGCCATCCCCGACCAACCCTTGCCACGCGACCAAAACCATCACCGCGAGCGCGACGCCCACACCCTCATCAACCAGCGTCGCGGCTGATTGCCCGCGCCGCCGCTTCACCCGAGCGAATCGCCCCCTCAATCGTCGCAGGCAAGCCGGTCGCGGTATAATCGCCCGCCAACCCCAAATTCCCGATCACCCGCCCCTCAATCACCGGCGCCACACCCGGACGGCGCAAAATCTGCGCGGGCGTTGCCGCAAAAGTCGCGCGCTTTTCCTTCACCACCCGATAAGCGGGCAGGTTGCGCGGCAGCCCAAACGCGCGCCGCAAATCCGACCACACTTCCAGCGCCAGCGCCTCGGCATCATCCTCAACCCGATCATTCGCCGCACTGATGGTCACTGAAACCACCTCGTTCTTTTCAAACACCCATTCCGCCGCCCCGCCCAGCAACGCATAAAACCCGGCCGGACCCGGCGGAATTCCCGCCCGAAAATGCAGGTTCAAAATCGCCTCATGCTGATCAGGAACCACCAGCCCCGGCAGCAAATCCGCCGCAACCCAAGGCGGCGCCGCCATGATCACCCGATCGCCTGCGCGCATAATTTCATCACTATTCGGCCCGCTCAGCCTTGTGATCACCCCATCCGCAACCTCCAGCGCCGCAATCCGCGCGCCAAACCGCAACTCCGCGCCGCGCGCCCGCAAATAGGCCAAAGCCGGATCCACCAGGCTTTCCGACAACCCCACTTTCGGAAAGCGCGGGATCGCCGCCGCCCCACCCCGACCAATGGTTTCGCGCAACACCGCTCCCAGCAATGCCGCAGACCCCTGATCCGCCTTGGTATTCAGTGCGGCAATCGCGAGCGGTTCCACCAGCCGATCGTACAACGCCTCAACATCGCCCATCAGCGCCGCAACCCGATCCTCCGGTCCGGCCCGATCCAGCCGCCGTAGCTGCACATAATCGCGCAATCGCGATCCCGGCACTCGGCATTTATCGCGAAAAATCCAAAACGGCACCCGGCTGTTATTCAGCCGCAACGCCCAACTCGCCCCCGAGACCAAATCAATAAACGGAAACACCGCGCGCTCCGGCCCGGTCAGCGTCTCGGCGGCGCCAATCCGCGCCAAATATTTCATCGCCGCATGATTGCCCGCCGCCAGCACATGATTGCCGTTATCAATCCGGCAGCCCAGCGTCGCATCATGGTACGACCGGCAACGCCCGCCCGCGAACCGCGCCGCTTCATGCAGCACCACCCGCTCGCCGCGCTCAGCCAAGGCGCTCGCCGCCGCTAACCCGGCCATCCCGGCACCAATAACATGCACGCGCCTGCTCATAGAGCCTCACTCCGCCGATCCGCTAACAAAATCAACTGCGCCGCCAAGCCAATTTTGCGCCAGAGCGGCAGCCGCACCCGCTCGCCCTGAAAACCGCGCGCGCGCATCAGCCCCAGCAAAGGCCGATAGGATGCCGCCATCAGCCGCGCCGGACGCATCGCGCGCCGATCACACGCCTGCATCGCCTGCGCCGCTTTGCCAAAATGCGCCTCCGCCCGATCCGCCATCACCGCCAATATTTTTGGCAAAGCGGGACTAACCAAAGCCGCTTGCGGCGTGGCGGGCACCTGATAGTCGCGCAGCAATGGGCTCGGCAAATACAGCCGCTCGCGCTGCGCATCCTCGTTCACATCGCGCACAATATTGGTCAGTTGCAACGCCCGCCCCAAATGATGCGCCACCGTCCGCCCGGCCTCGGTCGGCTCACCGAAAATTCGGATCGATAACCGGCCAACCGCCGAAGCGACCCGGTCACAATATAAATCTAACAGCGCGTCATCGGGGGCCACAATCGGCGCCTCGATATCCATCGCCATCCCATCGATAATCGCGATAAAATCATCCTCCGCCAACCCATAGCGCCGCACCGCAACCGCAAGCACCCTGGTAATCGGATCACTCACCCGCCCTTCATATAAATCAGCAATCCGCGCGCGCCATTGCGCCAAACCCGCAATCCGCGCCGCCGCCGCCAGATCATCATCATCGGCAATATCATCAACCGCGCGGCAAAACGCATAAACCCCATACATCGCAATCCGGCGCGGCGCGGTCAGCACCGTCATCCCGCGATAAAACGAGGTGCCCGCAGCACGGGTCAGCGCCGTCACCGCTGCGGCATCCTCCGCCTGAAAAACCACCTCACTCATGCAATATGCGGCAAAGCGGTCAACAACGCCGCCACAAAATCAGCCTTGCGCAACTTCACCCGCCCTGCCAACGGATCCTGCCGGCCCAGCCGCCGATGCAATCGCTGGGCTAACCTGACAATCACCCCGGTTTCCAAGCGCATCCGGCGCGAACGCAGCTGACCCGGCAAGGCCTGCGCCGCATCATTCAACGCGCTGGTCTTGACCAATATTTCATCAAACACGCCGCGCAGGGCAGGGGAGGTGACCGGCGCGGTCAACGCCTCAACCCCGATCCCCGCCGCATTAAGGGCGTTGACGGGCAAATAACACCGCTTGAGGCTGCGCCAATCCTCCGCACAATCCTGCATATGATTAAGCACCTGCAAACTCGCACAAAGCGCATCCGACGCAGGCCAACTCGCCCGATTCTCGCGGTGCAAATCCAGCACGAACCGCCCGACCGGTGCCGCCGAATACCGACAATAATCCATCAATTCCTGCCAGTCGGCATAACGCTGTTTGGTCGCATCCTGGCGAAACGCCACCAGCAATTCCCGGGCATGGGTCGCGGGCATAGCCATCGCCTGGAGGCTTGCGCGCAACCGGCTCGCACTCGGCGATCCCGCTTGCCGGGCCCCGCTCACCACCATATCCATCACATCCAGCCGCGCGATCTTTTGCTCCGGTGTCAAATCCGGGTGATCGGCAATATCATCGGCATTGCGGGCGAAATCGTAAAACGCATGGACATGCGGGCGTAATTTCGGATGGATCAACACCCCCACCGGGAAGTTCTCATCCTGCCGACCCTTGCCCGACGCCATTTCAACCGTATCAGCCGGGATCACCAGATTCATCCATTCGCTCCGTAATCACGGCGCTTCCATTGCGCCCCCGCACCCCGCCAATAACGCCGCGCCGAGGCAATCGTCGCCTCCAAATACAGCGCCGCCACCAGCGGCAAAGTCAGCGCCCACAAACCACCCAGCCGGTATCGCCGCAAGGTCGGCAAATACGACATCACGGCCAAAGCACTCGCCAGTAGTCCCGCGACCCAGCCAATCCCATGCCCAAAGACCAGCGCCAATGGCGGCACCAGCCAAACCTCCGCCAACCCGATAACCGTCAGTGCCAATAACAATCCCGAATGCCGCAACTGGGTAAAGGCCGACCGCGCAATCATCGCGCGAATATCACCAAAATGCGGATAGGGCCGGATCGATTGCGCCAACCCCGAATGGCCTAAATAAATTGCCCCGCCGGGTTTCACCGCACCAGCCAAGGTCACATCATCAATCAGCGCCCCGCGCATCGCACCCACCCCGCCAATCCGCTCTAACGCGCTGCGCCGGATCAACACCGTCCCGCCCGCCGCCGCCGCCACCTTTGATAACGGGTCATTCACCTGGCCAAACGGATACAGCATCTGGAAAAAATACACGAAAGCCGGAATCAACATCCGCTCCGCCAGGCTCACGCAATTCAGCCGCACCATCTCCGAAACCATATCCAACCGATATCGCCCCTGCTTCTGCTGCAACCGCGCCACTAACGCCGATAAATGGCGCGGATCATGGGTAATATCCGCATCGGTAAATAAAATCAGCGGCGCATCACTCCGCACCACCCCTTGCTCCAACGCAAACAACTTGCCAGCCCAACCCAAAGGTTTATCGGCCCCCTCAATCAACATAAATCGCGGATCACCCCCCGCCATCAGCCGTGCGCGCGCCGCCGTTTCATCGGCACTCCGATCATCGACTAACAAAACGCGAAACTCACCCGGATAATCCTGCGCCAGGAGCGAGGCAATCACCGGCGCAATCATCTCGGCCTCATCGCGCGCAGGCACAATAATATCCACACGCGGCGCCGGATCGGGCAGAGCTGCCACCAATTCCGGCCCACTCTGCCAAAAGCCGGTCCCGCGCCCGCCATGCAGCAGGACCAAATACAGCCAAATCACCGCAGCAAGGATCGCCAAAACTGACAGCATGATCAGCCCGCAGTAACCGGATGAAACGCAATCGATGCCAGCAGCCCGCGCTTACAAAAATCGACCAGCGCATCCTCGAACGCCCGCATCGCCGGGCGCGGCGCGTAACCCAAATCGCGCACCGCCTTGCCTGAATCATACCACATCCGATGCCGCGCCATCGCCAGCATATCGCGCGTCATCATCGGCGCATGGCCGCTCAACCGCGCCCATCCTTCCATCATCGCCGCAATCGGCACCAGCGGCGCAATCGGCAGCCTGATCCGCGGCGCCGCCCGCCCGGCCAGCTCGGCAATCATCCGCCCAATCTCCGAGAGCATCAGATTATCCCCGCCCAATATATAGGACTCGCCGGCTCTACCCCGTTGCTCCGCCAGCACATGCCCCGCCGCGACATCATCGACATGCACAATATTCATCCCGGTCTCGACATAAGCGGGCATCAACCCGCGCGCGGCATCCAGCACCATCCGCCCGGTCGGCGTCGGTTTGATATCCCCCGGCCCAACCGGCGCCGAGGGATTAACAATCACCACATCCAGCCCCTCAGCCACCAAACCCCGCACCGCAATCTCCGCATCATATTTCGAGCGTTTATAGGGCCCGATATGATGCTCAGGCCGGTTCAGCGTGGCCTCATTGGCGGGGATTCCATGATCCCCCAACCCCAAGGCCGCGACACTACTGGTATAAACCATGCGTTTCACACCCGCCGCGTGGGCCGCCCGCAACAACGAAACCGAGCCATCGATATTGGTCCGCCGCATCACCGACACATCCGGCACCCATAGCCGGTAATCCGCCGCGACATGAAACAATCCGGTGCAGCCTTGCACCGCCGCCGCCAGCGAGGCCGGATCGGTCAAATCCGCAATCACCCGCTCACCGGGCAAATCGCGCAAATTGCCCAAATCACTCCCGGCCCGATGTGCAATCCTAATCGCCCGGCCTTGGCGCACCAAGGCGCGCGCCACCGCAGCCCCGGTGAAACCGGTCGCCCCGGTCACCAAGGTCAGGTCAGGAACACGCGTTTGGCTCGATAAATCAGACATCACCCGCCATCGAATAACGATAAAACCGCAATCTGCAAAATCGGGCGCGCCAAACCGATGCGTCGCCTCATACCGCGATCTCCATCACCGCGCCGGTGCTGGTCCAAACCAACAAGGCGGTCACTGGCTGATCGGGATGGATCGCCCGCAACACGCTCGCATAGGCACGCAGCTGCGCGATATAGGGTTTCGGCACACCCTCCATGGTCGTCGGCGGCGCGCGATCAGTCTTGTAATCGGCCAATAAAATCCGGTCCGGTGCGATCATCAACCGATCAATAATCCCGCCAATCTCGGTCCGGCCAATTATCCCGGCAATCGGCGCCTCCGCGCGCGATCCGGGTGCGAACAACGCCGCCATCGCCGGATGCGCGATAATGCCCATCATATCGCCGAGCAATTTTTCCTGCGCGGACAGCGCCAGCCCATGTCCCGGCTGCGCCAAATAGGCCTGCGCCGCCGCTCGTCGCTGATCAGGCGGCAAATCGGGCACATGCTGTAGTAACGCATGGATCAACCGCCCGCGCGCCAAAGCCGCCTCGCGCGCGCCTGATCCCTGGCCCGCGCGCGGTGACGCGCTCGCCAGCCCGCTCGGTTCGCCCTCCGCACTCCGGCTCGGCACCAGCCGATCAATCGGATCGGCGGGCAAAGGCGGCGGCACGGATTGCCAATTCTGGTCCGCCCCGATCCAGTCCGGCAACGCCGCCTGCTCCGCCAATGTGCGCGCCGCAGGCCGATCCGGCGCCGCCGTCTGCGCGCTCGCCTGCTCCAACGCCTGATCGGCCCACGGCAGCCCAATCGGCACCGGCTCGAACGCCATGTCCGCCACCGCGCGCTGCACCGATTGATACCAACATCCCGCTTGCACCCCTTTTTTCGGCGCCGCACCACAAATAACCAACCGATCCTCCGCCCGGGTCAGCGCGACATAAAGCAGCCGATTATACTCCTCCAAGGCTGCCTGTTTAACCTCACCCAACCCGTCATTGACCGCCTCACTCCGCTGATCAGCGCGCGGGCTGAATACCGGCACCTCCAAACCCGATTGCGGGGCGCGCAGCCAATGCAGGTTTTCATGATGGCGGGGTATGCTGGTGGTATCGGGCAAAATCACCAAAGGCGCTTGCAACCCTTTGGCCCCATGCACCGTCATCAACCGCACCCGATCCCCCGCCGCCTCAGCCTCGCGCTTGATCTCCGCCGCCGAGGCATCAAGCGCCGCCAAAAACGCCTGCAAACTCGGCGGCTGGGTGCGGGAAAAATCAATCGCGGCTGCTAACAATTCGTCAATCGGCTCACTCGCTTCCGGCCCGAGCCGCGCCAGCAACCGCGCCCGCCCGCCCATCGGCCCCAAAACCTCCGCCAACAGCAGGTAGGGTGCGACGAAATCCACCCGTTTTTGCAAGGCCGCAAACAAATCCTCAGCCGCGCGATAATCCTCTGCACCCGCCGCACGCTGCGCCAACGCCGCGCGCAACGACCCACCCCGCCCCATCGCCAAATCCATCAACGCCGCATCCGACAACCCGCCCAACGGGCTCGCCAGATAGGTCGCAAACGACACATCATCCTCAGGCAATAACAAAGCCTGCATCAAGGCAACCAAATCCGCCACCGCCCGCGTCTCGGTCAAAATCATCCGATCCAGCCCTGCCACCGCAACGCCCTGATCCTTCAGCGCCCGGGTCAAAGCCGGACCAAACTCATTGCGTGATCGCACTAAAATGAGAATATCACCCGCCTGCAAGGTCCGCTTGCGCGCTGGCAAGTCCATCACCCCGATTTGCGCCGCAATCCAGGCGGCAATCCCCTCGGCCAGGCGCCGCCGCGCCGAGCTTTGCCCGATATAATAATCACCCACCTGCCAGCCCTCGAGCCCCGGCTCGGCCTCAGCGGGCACTAACGGCCACAGCATCACCGATCCCGCTTGCCCCGCCCGACTAATCCCGTGGCTCAGCCGCTCGGAAGCCGCCACCACGCCCGCGCGCGCATCGCCCTCGGCAAAGACCTGATCCACCAGCGATAATATCGGCGCGGTCGAGCGAAACGAGGTCTCCAACGTCCCATCATGCCAACGCGCTTGCGCATCAATCACCGTGCGACCAATGGTCTGGCGCCACTGATCAAACACCGCCAAATTAGCGCCCTGGAACGAATAGATCGATTGCTTGCGATCCCCCACAGCAAAAATCGAGCGCGGCAATTTTGCATCATCCCGCGCGCCCGACCCCGCAAAAAACTCAGCGGCGATCTGATCAATCACCTGCCATTGCGCGGGCGCGATATCCTGCACCTCATCGAGCAACACATGATCAAGCCCGCCATCCAATTTATAGAGCACCCAGGCAGCACCCGGATTGCGCAAAAGCTGCGCCGCCCGCGCGATCAAGTCCGCATAATCAAATCGCGCTTCCTGCTGCTTGGCACTGCCATCCGCCGCGCGGATCGGCAGCACCAAATCAATCAGGGCCGCCGAGAGTTCCGCCAAAACCAATGACGCGCACTGATCCCGATATCGCAACAACCGTGCCTGTTCCGCACCAATCACCATCACGAGTTCAGGCACCGCCTCCTGCAACGCTTTGCTCATAAGGAAACGGATCGCCCGCGCCTCACCACCCTCGGTCAATAACAGCGCGCACCAGCGATCCAATAGCAGCGCCCGCTCAGCCTCCGGCCTGCCGATAATCTCCAGCAAATCCAACGCATTTTGCTTTGCCTTGGTCGAGCTTTCCGCCGCACAACGCTGCAACGCCGTGCGTAACGGCCCCTGATCCATCCCCGCCACCACCTGCGCGCGCAGCATCGCCGCGTCGGCCTCCGGCGCGTCTAACGCGGCACGCTGCAACGCCTTGATCGCCGCCGCCGAGCCATGCTGGGCGAGCAGGCTGGCGAACCGGTTGCGTTGATCCGATAACAAAATGTCAATCAACGAAGCGAACTGGGTTTCCGAAATCTCCCCGGCCAACCGCAGCAATGCGTCGGTCGGCGCACGCGCTTTATCGCCCAACACCGCCTCGCGCGCCGCCCTGCGCCGCAAACTGGTCTCCGCATCATCCGAAACAGCAAAATGCGGCGTGATCCCCGCCTCTAACGGAAACCGCCGCAGCAAAGACTGACAAAATGCATGAACCGTATCGATGCGCATCCCGCCTGGCAAATCCAGCACCAATCCAAATAACGCCCGCGCCCGGTCCCGATGCGCCCGGTTCACCGCAACATCGAGTTGGCCTAACGCCTGATCCAGCCGCGCATCATCCAAGGTCGCCCAAAATCCCAGCCGATCACGCAGCCGGATCGCCATTTCCGCCGCCGCCGCGCGGGTAAAGGTCAAACAGAGAATCCGCGCCGGATTCGCCCCCGCCAGCATCAACCGCAACAGCCGATCGGTGAGCAATTTGGTCTTGCCCGACCCCGCCGAGGCCGCCACAAACGCCGAAACCACCGGGTTCGCCGCCGCGCGCTGCGCCGCCTCGGCCTGCAAAATCGCCTCACCCATTAGCTATCATCCCATTCCGCGCGCCGCGACACCCCGGCAAAAGGCTGATCATAGGGGCTGCGTCCCGGATGCGGCTTATCGCGATAGGGCGTCTCCGGATGAGCAAAATACGCCAGCAAAATCGGGATCTCGCGCCGTGCCTGCTCGATAATTTCGCGCAGCCGCTCTGGATTATCGGCAAATAACGCGCGGGTTTCGCCCTCGGTCGCCCCGCCCGATAATTTCCAGTACGCCAACTCCTGAACCGGCTGCGCATACGCCGCACCAAACCCGCCCGCCTCGGCGATCACCGCCTCTAACGGTAATTGCGGCGCTCGACCGGTCTCGACATCTTTTTCCACCGGCGGCTTGCCGGTTTTGAAATCAATCAAGGTGATTCCCGCCTGACGCCGCTCAATCCGATCCGCCCGACCCCGCACACTAAACCCGTCAACATGCCAGCGCCCGGATTGTTCAGTGCTCACATCATCGACCTGGCCAAGCACCCCCATCCGCTCGCGCTCAATCGCCACAACCCAAGCGGCAATCCGTTGCAACCGCACCAGCCAAAACGCCTCCAACCCGCCGCGCA
>JAJZEG010000004.1 GCA_021828605.1 Pseudomonadota bacterium
GGCGCTGCGCGTCAATACATCGATGACAGCACGGTGCGCAGGCGCTTGAGTTCCTCCAGCGCCCGTCCGGTGCCCAGTGCGACGCATTGCAGCGGCTCCTCGGCCACCACCACCGGCAGGCCGGTCGCTTCGCGCAGCACATCGTTCAACCCGTGCAGCAACGCCCCGCCGCCGGTCAGCACGATGCCTTTATCGACGATATCGGCGGCCAGTTCCGGCGGGGTATTTTCCAGCGCCACCTTCACCGCCTCGACGATCTGCCCCACCGGCTCGGCCAGGCTTTCGGCGATTTGCGCCTGATTGACCGTCACTTCGCGCGGCACGCCATTGATCAGATCGCGCCCTTTGACCTCGCGCTTGGGTTCGGTCTGGCGCGGATCGGCCCAGGCCGCGCCGATTTCGAGCTTGATCCGCTCGGCCGACGCCTCACCGATCAGCAAATTATAGCTGCGCCGGATATAGGAAATAATCGCCTCGTCCATTTTATCGCCGCCGACCCGCACCGAGCGCGAATAGACGATGCCGCCCAATGAAATCACCGCGACCTCGGTGGTGCCGCCGCCAATATCGACCACCATCGAGCCCGACGGCTCGGTGACCGGCAAACCAGCCCCAATCGCCGCCGCCATCGGCTCCTCGATCAGCAAAACCTTGCGCGCGCCGGCACTTTCGGCACTTTCCTGGATCGCCCGCCGCTCAACCGCGGTGGAGCCGGAGGGGACGCAAATAATGATCAACGGCGAAGCCGGCATGCCAAAGGCGCGTTTGTCGTGCACTTTGCGAATGAAATGCTTGATCATTTCCTCCGCCACCTCGAAATCGGCGATCACCCCGTCGCGCAGCGGACGGATCGCGGAAATATTGCCCGGCGTGCGACCCAGCATATGTTTCGCTTCTTCGCCAACCGCGAGCACATGCTTGCGCCCTTTGGTTTCCACCAGCGCCACCACCGAGGGCTCATTCAGCACGATCCCGCGCCCGCGCACGTAAACCAAGGTGTTGGCGGTACCGAGATCAATCGCCATATCCGATGACATCAGGCCGAACAGCCGAGAAAACATGCAAATCTTCCTACGTGGTCCATGGGCGGTGGGAGCCGCGTGCGATATCGCCGCGCGTGGTTCGATTACAGTCTGCACCGCGTTCCGACAAGGGCGCGGACGCGCTTAAATCCGCGAACAGGCCGGCAAATTACCAACACGTCAGCGGCCAGCCATGGAAAGATCACGCGCGCTTTACCATATGACGAGGCGGGCTGACGGGTGAATGGCGCTGTTGGTGCTGCTATTTCGCCCTGTTATCGAACCGCTTGAGGAGACAATGTCATGGTGAAAAAACTTTCTGCCCTTGTTTTGTTGACCGGCGTGGCGCTGAGCCTGGCCGGATGCGGTCGGACGCCGGGGTCGCGCGCTCTGTCGGGTGGCGCGATCGGTGCGGGTGCCGGGGCGATTCTAGGTGCCGCAACCGGTGGCGGTGCCGCGACCGGCGCCCTGATCGGCGGCGGTGCGGGGGCGATTGGCGGCGCGGTGACCAGTCCGAACACCGTTGATCTGGGTCACGCGCCGTAGAGCATTGTTTTAACGAGCAACTTTATCCGATCAGATGATTCCATCTGATCGGATGTTGCTCTAGCCGCTTCTGATTACCGCGCAATGATCGGATGATGAGGGGGGTCGGTTGATCCCCCTCCGTTAAAGGGTGCGCGTTACACTATGCTGCGAGGCTGAGCAACGCTTGTCATTGCCGCGCATTGTGCGCGTCAATTCCAAACGGTCAGGCTCTGGCTTACGGGAGAGAAAATGCCCCTCGATCAAATCATTGTTTTCGTTGTGATCGCGGGTGCGTTGGTGTTGTTTTTATCAAACATCATTCGCTATGATTTGGTCGCCGTGTTGGCGCTGCTGATACTCGCAGTTAGTCATGTTCTAAAGCCAAATCAGGTGTTTGGCGGGTTCTCGAACCCGGCGGTGATTACCGTTGCGGCGGTGCTGATTATGGGCGATGCCCTCTGGCATTCCGGCGTGGTCGATTTTATTGCCAAATGGCTCGGCCGGGTTGCGAAATCACCGGGCCCGCAACAGGTTGCGCTGACCAGCGCCGAGGCGATTTGTTCGGCCTTCATCAATGATACCGGCGCGCTGGGCGTGTTCATGCCGGTGGCGATTCAGCTTGCGCGCAAGGGCAAAGGCAGCCCAGGGCGGTTTTTGATGCCGCTTTCGTTCAGTGCGTTTTTAGGCGGAATGACCACGCTGATCGGCACACCGCCCAATATCATTATCGCGGCCTATCGCGATCAGCTGGGCCACGGCAGTTTCACCATGTTTTCATTCACCCCGGTCGGCGCCGGACTCGCGGTGGCCGGGGTGAGTTTTATGGCCTTGTTCAGCCGGTTCCTGGTGCCCGATCGGCAAAGCGGGCAAGCGGATGATGCCAATGCGGGCGTTGCCAAATATTTGACCGAAGCGGTGATCGACGCCGATTGCCCGTTCGTTGATCAAACAATCGGCGCGATGCACGCGAAAATCGAGGCGGATTTCGTCGTGATGGGGCTGATCCGGGGCCGGGATCAGCGGGTTGCGCCGCGACGCCACCAAATTCTGCATCAAGGTGATCGCCTGGTGATCGAGGCGGATGCGGAAAACCTGACCACCATGCTCGATGCAGCTAAGCTGACCATGGCCGACGACAAGGCGATTGAGGAAGATTTTTTATCCTCCAATGATATCGATGTCGCCGAATGTATTATCCAGCCCGGCTCGCGGCTGGTGGGGCGCTCGGCGGCGGCTTTGCGGTTGCGCCAGAAGCAGGGCGTCAATTTACTGGCCGTGGCGCGGCGGGGACAGCGGCTCAAAGGCCGCCATTCGGAAGTGGCACTCGCGGCGGGTGATGTGCTGCTGCTGCAAGGCGATGTCGAAACGCTCGAGGCGGTGATGACCCGGATCGGCTGCCTGCCCTTAGCTGAACGCGAAATCCGGCTCGGCAAACCCACACGGGTCTTTACCGCCTTGGGGATTTTCGCCACCGCGATCATTCTGGCGGCTACCAGCCTGCTCGCCACCGACGTTGCGTTCAGCTGCGGGGCGCTGGCCATGGTGCTGGCGCGGCTGATTTCAGTGCGCGATATTTACGATGCGGTGGAGTGGCCGGTGATTGTGCTGCTGGGGGCGATTATTCCGGTGGGCCAGGCGCTGCAAAAAACCGGCGGCGCCACCACGATTGCGCAATTATTCGTGGATGTGGCGCATCATTTGCCGCCCTTCGGCGTGGTCGGCGCCTTGCTGCTCGGCACTTTGCTGCTGTCCAACGCGATCAACCACGCGGCGACCGCCGTGCTGATGGCGCCGGTCGCGGTGGGCGTCGCGCACGGGCTGCATGTCGGGGTGGACCCGCTGCTGATGGCGGTCGCGGTGGGCGCGTCGGCACCGATGCTGATCCCGACCGGGCATCCCTGCAACGTGCTGGTGATGGGGCCCGGCGGGTATCGGTTCAGCGATTACTGGCGGTTAGGCCTGCCCTTGAGCCTGCTCATTCTGATCATCGGCGTGCCGTTGATCATGCTGGTCTGGCCGCTCCATGGCGGGTGAGCTTAGCCGGTAATGTCGATGCCTGAGAAAAAGAACGCGATTTCCTGGGCGGCGGTGTCAGCCGCATCCGAGCCATGCACGGTATTGGCTTCGATATCTTCGGCCAATTCGGCGCGAATAGTGCCCGCTGCCGCTTTTTTCGGATCGGTGGCGCCCATGATTTCACGGTTTTTCGCGACCGCGTTATCGCCTTCGAGCACTTGCGCCACCACCGGGCCGGAGGTCATGAACGCGACCAAACCGGCGAAAAACGGCCGTTCGCTATGCACGCCGTAGAAGGCTTCGGCCTGGGCTTTGGTCAGATGCAGGCGCTTTTGCGCGATAATCCGCAGTCCGGCGGCTTCCAGCATGGTGTTGACCCGGCCGGTCAGGTTGCGCCGCGTGGCATCGGGCTTGATGATCGAGAGGGTGCGTTCGGTGGCCATGATATGGTTGTCCTAATCGTTGATTGCGCCCCGCCCTTAGCGAGTCGCAGGCGGGGCGACAAGCCTTTGTAATAAGGGTGGGGCAGGCCTGCACCGCGCCGATGGGCTGGGCAAGCAGGCGCGCCTGCGATAGCACCGGGCCATGAGCCTGTTGAGCATCGATGATTTATCCTTCACCCTGGCCGGGCGCGCTTTGCTCGACCGCGCCAGCCTCGCCGTCGATGCCGGGCGGAAAATCGGGCTGGTTGGACGCAACGGGGCGGGAAAATCGACCCTGATGAAGCTGATCCTTGGCGCGCTGACGCCGGATGGCGGCACCATCCGCATGGCCAACCGCGCCCGGCTGGGCAGCGTGGCGCAGGAAGCGCCGGGCGGCGATGAAACGCCGATTGAGGTGGTGCTCGCCGCTGATTTGGAGCGCACAAGGCTGCTGCATGAGGCGGAAACCGCGCCGCCGGAGCGCATGGCGGATGTGCATGAACGGCTGATCGCGATTGACGCCGATAGCGCCCCCGCCCGCGCCGGCGCCATTTTGGCCGGGCTGGGCTTTGAGGTTGATGCGCAAAACCGCGCTATGTCCAGCTTTTCCGGTGGCTGGCGCATGCGCGTCGCCCTCGCCGCCGCCTTGTTTGCCGCCCCTGACTTGTTGCTGCTGGACGAGCCGACCAACCATTTGGATTTGGAAGCGACCTTATGGCTGGAAACCTGGCTGGCCCGGTTTCCTGGCGCGGTGCTGATGGTCTCGCATGATCGCGACCTGCTCGACCGCGCGGTGGATGCGATTGCGCATTTGGATCGCGGCACCATCAGCCTGACCCCCGGCGGGTTTGCCGAATTCATTCGGATTCGCACCGAGCGCGCCGAACAGCATAACCGGACCGCGACGCGCATCGCCGCCCAGCGCGCCCATATGCAGTCCTTCGTCGACCGGTTTCGCGCGCAGGCCACCAAAGCGCGGCAAGCACAATCGCGATTAAAGGCGCTAGCACGGATGCCCGCCCTTGATGCGATTGTTGAGGATCAACCCACCAAATTCGCGTTTCCCGAACCTAACGATATCGCACCACCTTTGCTGTCGCTTGACCGGGTGACGCTCGGTTACGGCGACCGGGCGGTGCTCAGCCAGGTATCGTTGCGCATTGATATGACCGACCGGGTCGCCCTGCTCGGGGCGAACGGCAACGGCAAATCGACATTGGCCAAGGCGCTGGCGGGGCGGCTCGACCCGCTGACCGGCACGATTTTTCGCACCCGTGGGCTGCGCATCGGGTTTTTCGCCCAGCATCAGGAAGATGATTTGGATTTGGGCGCAACCCCTTTGCTGCATTTGGCGCGGGCCTTGCCCGCCGCGACGCCGACGCAGTTGCGCGCCCAGGGCGCGCGGTTTGGGCTCGATGCCAACCGGATCGATACCAAAGTCGGCTCGCTTTCCGGCGGCGAAAAAGCCCGTTTGCTGCTCGCTTTGGCGACGCGCGACGCGCCGCATGTGTTGATTTTGGATGAGCCGACCAACCATTTGGACATCGATGCGCGCGAAGCGTTAGTGCGCGCTCTGGCCGATTTTTCCGGCGCGGTGATCCTGATCACCCATGACCCGCATTTGATCGATCTGGTCGCTGACCGGCTGTTATTGGTCAATGAGGGCCATGTCCGCGCGTACGACGATGATTTGGCCGCGTATCGCAAATTGATTTTGCAAAAAACCGAACCTAAATCAGGCGCAGGCAAGCCAGCGGCGCGCGGCGATCAGGCGCCGGACCGCCGGGCGCGCGCCGATGAGCGCGAGGCGAGCGCCCCGTTGCGCAAGGCGATCCGGGCTGCCGAAAAAACCATCAAAACCCTGACCGCCGAACATCGGCAAATCGAAGCCAAATTGGCCGATGCGGCGTTTTACGCCAAAGCCAAACCCCAGGAAATCACCGCGCTCAATCAGCGCCTCGCCGCGATCACCCGCGCGATCAGCGATGCTGAAACCGACTGGCTGGAAGCGGAAGCCGCACTAGAATCGGCTATATAGAGCCCGCCATGGTCATGCCCTCAACCCGCAGCGTCGGCGCATCATTGCCCTGGCGGAACACCAGATCATTGGCCGGGGTCAGGTGCAAAAACATATCTTGCAAGCGTCCAGCGATGGTGATTTCCGCCACCGGCTCGGCGATTTTTCCGTCGCGGATCATGAAGCCTGCGGCACCGCGCGAATAATCGCCGGTGATGCCGTTCACCCCCATGCCGATCAGTTCGATCACATACAGGCCGAGCTTGATATCGGCCATTAAATCCTCGGCGGAGCAGGCGCCGGGTTCGATATAGAGATTGCTCGGCGCCGGACCGGGCGGGCCGGAAGTGCCGCGCGCGGCGTGGCCGGTGCTGGTCAAGCCGAGTTGCGCGGCACTGCGGGTATCGAGCAGCCATGAGGTCAGCACGCCCTGATCGATCAGGGTGCGACGGCTGGTGGCCTGACCCTCGCCATCATAGGGGCGTGAGCGCGCGCCGCGCACCCGCCAGGGATCATCGATGATTGATAGGCCGGGCGCGAAAACCGGCTTGCCCAGCGCGTCCTTGAGAAAACTGGTGCCGCGCGCAATGCCGACCCCGTTAATCGCGGCCGCGAAATGGCCGAGCAGGCTGCTGGCCACGCGCGGGTGATACACCACAGGGAGTTGCGCGGTTTTCGGCTGGGTTGGGTTCAGCCGGCTGATCGCCCGCGCTGCCGCCTCGTGCCCGAGCGTCGCCGGATCATCGAGGTCGCTTGCATGGGCGACGCTGGAAAACGCGTAATCGCGCTGCATGGCCAGGCCTGCACCCGCGATGGGCGACACTGAAACCCCGTGCCGCGAGCGGTGATACTGCCCGGCGAAGCCGCGTGAGGTGGCGAGTGCGACCGATGAGCGCGACCAGTTCGCCCCTGCCCCCTCGGAATTGGTGATGCCCCTGACCGACAACGCCGCGTCTTCGGCGGCGGCGGCGCGATCAAGCAGTGCGTCGATGGAGGGTTCGGTCGGGTCATCCAGATCAAGCGGCGTCGCATCGGCGGGCGCAGGCGCTTCGGGGATCGAGGCGAAATGGTCTTCGGGCACGGCGCGCGCCATCGCCACCGCTTGGCTGGCCAGCCGGTCAAAGCCGGTTGGATCAATCGCACCGGTCGAGACAATCGCGCTACGCTGGCCCACAAACACCCGCAGGCCGATCGTGTTGGTCTCGGCCCGCTCGATATCCTCGATTTTGCCCATCCGGCGCGACACCGAGAGCGCCACCGCGCTGGCCGCAACCGCATCCGCCTGATCGGCCCCAGCGCGCGCGGCGGCGGCGAGCAACGACGCGAGATGATCGAGTTGGTTGGTGCTCATGCCGCCAGCTGATTGATAATACGGGTCATGTCCGGCACCTGCGCAATCGGGCCGAGTGCGGCCAAAGTCGGCGTGCCCGCGAAAATCCGGGCGGCCACGCGGGTAATGTCGGCCTCGCGCACCGCATCGATTTTTGCCACCGTTTCCTCGATGGGCACGATCCGGCCAAACACATGATATTGCCGGGCCAGCTGTTCACAGCGCGAGCCGGTGCTTTCCAGCGACATCAATAAACCGGCCTTGGCCTGAGCGCGGGCCCGCTTGAGCTCAGCCTCGGTGACTGACTGGCGCACCTTGCCCAGCTCGCCCAGCGTCACCGGCAGTAATTCGGCCACCTCATCCTCGCCGGTACCCGCATAGATCCCAAACAACCCGGCCTCGCGATGCGCCATGGTGAAGCTGTAGATCGAATAAACCAAGCCGCGTTTTTCCCGGATTTCCTGGAACAAGCGCGACGACATCCCGCCACCGAGCAAAGTGGAGAGCAGCATCGCGGCATGGAAATCCGGGTCCGCATAGCCGACCGAGGGAAAGCCGAGCACCAGATGCGCCTGATCGAGGTCGCGCGCTTCGCGGTAGTCACCGCCGCGATACAGAGCCGGGGCCGGGGTGGCGGGTTCGGCTGCGGTCAGATCGGCGAAATGCTCGGCGACCAGATCGACCACTTGCTGATGATGCAGCTTGCCCGCCGCCGCGATCACCATGTTACTCGGTGCATAATGGGCGCGCATATAGCGGCGCAGCGTCTCGGGATCGAGCGATTTGATAATCGCCTCGGTGCCCAATACCGGCCAGCCCATCGGCTGATCGGGATAGGCGGCGAGTTGGAAATGATCGAACACGATATCATCGGGCGTGTCGTTCGCCTGACCGATTTCCTGCAAAATTACCCCGCGCTCCCGCTCGAACTCGGCTGCATCAAAGCTGGAATGGCACAATATATCCCCGATCAAATCAGCGCCTAACGCCAGATCATCGGCGAGCAATTTGACGTAATAGGCGGTTTGGTCGCGCGAGGTATAGGCGTTGATATGGCCGCCAACATCCTCCACCGCCTCGGCAATCGCCGCCGCCGAGCGCCGCGCGGTGCCTTTGAACGCCATATGTTCGAGGAAATGCGACACGCCATTTTGCGCCGCCGTCTCGAACCGGGTGCCGACCCCGACATAGGCGCCGAAGGACACGGTTTCGACCCGCTCCATCCGTTCGGTCAAAATGGTTAGGCCGGAATCGAGGCGCGTGGTGGTGATATTCGGGTTCATCCGCTATTCCTGTTGGCAAAGCGGCGCACCATCGCTTCGATCTCCGAAAGCGACGACGCTGACCGCTGATATTGTTCTGGCATCTCATATAGGTGTGCCAGCCGGGATGGCAGCCCCGGACGGATCCCGGTGGCGCGCTCCATCGCATCCGGGAACTTCGCCGGATGGGCGGTGGCAGCGGCGATCACCGGCAGGCCGATGGGCGCGCAGGCGCGGGCGGCGGCAATGCCGATGGCGGTATGCGGATCGGCCAGATAGCCATAATCCTGCTTGATCCGGGCGATTTCCGCCAAGGTCGCGTCGTTGTCGAGGGCAAAGCCGGTGAAGTCGCGGCGCACCGCCTGCCAGACCGGCTCTGGCACCGCCATATCGCCGGTTGCGCGAAAATCGGTCATCAGCCGCGCGGTTTTGGCGGCATCGCGCTGCATGAACTCAAATAATAACCGCTCGAAATTGGAGCTGATTTGAATATCCATCGAGGGCGAGACGGTTTCGACCACAGTGGTCATGCGCATGTCATTGCGCGCGAGGAAGCGGCTCAGAATATCGTTGGAATTGCTACCGACGATGAAGCGTTCAATCGGCAAGCCCATTTGCCGGGCGGCCCAGGCCGCCAGCACATTGCCGAAATTGCCGGTGGGCACCGAAACCGCGACCGGCCGGTCCGGCGCGCCGAGCGCCAAGGCGGCCGCCGCGAAATACGGAATTTGCCCGGCAATCCGCGCCCAGTTGATCGAGTTTACCGCCGAGAGCCGCAATTCATCGCGAAACACAGGATCGGCGAACATCGCTTTGACCAGATCCTGGCAATCATCGAACGTGCCATCCACCGCGATATTGAGCACATTGGCGGCGCTCACCGTGGTCATTTGGCGGCGTTGCACCTCGGAGGTGCGGCCCTGCGGATGCAGGATCGCGATATCGACCCGGGCGCGATCACGGCAGGCTTCGATGGCAGCCGAACCGGTATCGCC